>NZ_DATGTT010000049.1:0-85008 GCF_035301675.1 Lentibacillus sp.
TTGGTGAAAGTATTTTGTATCTTGTAAAAGGAGAATCCTATAAATTAAACTAGCCTGACAGAAAAAAAGCTGTATTACACTTGGCAATACAGCTTAGTTGGTGATGGTTTCGGCAATTTCCTTCTGGTCCATATCACTTGATAATTCGAACTCACCAAGCTGGACCAATTCACTGTAACCCTCGTCCTCTAAATACTCTGTAAATGCATCAGCATCGTCGATAATATCATTCTCTTCCAGCGTTTGACTTATTTCGGATGGTGCTACGCCTGATTCTACTGTCAGTGTATAGGTTTTTGGCGAACTTTCATCAGTACTGTCTGAGCTGTTGTTCTGCTCATTATTACTGTCATTGCTATCATCGGAATTGGTTTCCTCCGAAGAATTCTGTTGCTGATCTCCATCATCACTGTTTCCTTTATTGTTCTTATCCTTGTCCGATTCTACGGAAACAGAAATATATTCGGATTCTGTCAGCACGTGATAACCTTCTGACTCAATAATGTCAATCATATCCTCTGCAGGAATATTTTCGGCTTCAGGCTGCGGTTCATCAGCAACATAAAATACCCCAAGCAGAACGATACCGGCAGTCAGCAGGCCAAATGCAAATGAACGAATGATTTGTTTCATAGCGCTCCCCTATCTCTCATTGTTATGATCTCTTTTATGTATGGTGTCCTGAGAATAATCATTTGTCAGCACTTCGTCTTCCAGGGTCTTTATTTTCTTTTTCATTTGATAATTTTCCTGCATCGTTGAGATTGAAAGCTGTTCCAGTTCACTTTCGAGGTCATCAAATTTATCGTTCATGAAAAACGACAGGATCAGCAGCACCACTCCAAGGACGATAACGGTAACGACCGCATACAGCATGATTCATCCCTCCATTCACGTATCAATATAGTTATAACATACATTGTCGAAAAGCGAAACGGTCAAAATTTTACAGATTGTCAGCTTGAATATTATTCAATCATCTGCTATTATAGTTAAGGTCTGAAAAATGATATTAAATGTTAATAAACAACAGCAATTTATTGTCTGGAGGGAAAGAAATGCGCGTAAATATTACATTGGCCTGCACTGAAACAGGCGACCGTAACTATATTTCTACAAAAAATAAGCGGACAAACCCTGAACGTTTGGAGCTTATGAAGTACAGCCCGCGATTGAAAAAACACACATTGCATCGTGAAACAAAGTAATGATTTAATGAAGCTCCTGCCATTTACTGTGGCAGGAGCTTTCTATTTTGCCCGCGTTTGTTTATAATGACAGTCAGGGGTGATGACTTGGATAAATCAAATCTGCGAAGCAATATCATTGAAAAATTAAAGACATTATCAGCTGCGGAAAGAAAAAATATCGAACAGTCACTGGAAGAAAACCTTCTGACTTCCGAAATCTGGAAACAGTCTTCTGTTATCGGGATAACAATTTCACATGGTTTTGAATGGAATACCAAATCAATTATCGAAGCAGCCTGGCAGAATGGAAAAAAGGTTTGTGTTCCTAAATGCCAACCCAAAGAACGTAAGATGGATTTTTATCTCATAAACAATTATGATCAATTGGAAGTCGTTTATTATAACTTACAAGAACCAAAACTCGAAGAAACTGAAAAAATAACTAAAAATAACATCGATTTGCTTGTTGTGCCCGGTCTGCTTTTCGATAAACAAGGTTACCGTATCGGTTTTGGCGGCGGTTATTATGACCGTTTTTTGACCGATTTTACAAATAAAAAATTGTCACTTGCGGCGAATATGCAAGTCGTCGATAAGCTTCCCGCTGAATTGTTCGATGTTCCGGTGGATGACGTCATTACAGAAAATGGTTTCATCATACAGGGAGGATTATAAAGTGGATTCAGATCTCTCACGTTATTCGAGGCAGATTTTATTTGAACCAATCAGGGAAAGCGGGCAGCTGCGATTGTCGGATAGTACGGCGCTCGTTGTAGGCGCGGGAGCCTTGGGGACGGTTGTCTGCAGCCAATTGGTAAGGGCGGGAATCGGAAAACTTCGTCTGATTGATCGTGACTACGTGGAAATGAGCAATTTGCAGCGGCAAATGCTGTTTGATGAAGAGGACGTGAAGCATGTTCTGCCAAAAGCGGTTGCAGCCAAAAACAAATTGGAAAAGATGAACAGCCAGGTTGTCATTGAACCGATTGTGGGCAATATATCAATTGAAAATATAAATGATCTGATTAAAGATGCAGACGTTGTTCTTGACGGCACTGATAATTTTTCAACACGATATCTTTTAAATGATGCCTGTTTCAAATACAAGATTCCTTTTTCGTATGGCGGTGTTGTCAGTTCGCGCGGGATGACTGCATTTTTTATTCCGGGAAAAACCCCTTGCTTAAGATGTATAACAAGGGAAGGCGAAGGGGACGGTCAGACGTGTGATACAGTTGGTGTCATATCGCCTGCAGTTGATATGATTTCCTCTTTTCAGGTGACGGAAACACTAAAGTATTTAACCGGTAACCAGCTAGCACTGCGTCAGACATTAAAAACGATTGACGTTTGGCATAACCGTCACTATGATATGAAACTGTCCAATTCTGATCCGGAGTGTCTGGTGTGCTGGAGAAATGAATTTCCTGCCCTGCAGAAAACAGCTCAGAATGAAGAGACAGTATTATGCGGTCGGGATACAGTTCAGATTCACCGTAAGTCCGATATCGACCTGGAACAATGGGAAAATAGATTAGGACAGATTGCCGATATCAAACGTACACCATTTTTATTGAAGGCCGCCTTGCAAGAGGGGATTCATTTTGTCATGTTTAAGGATGGGCGGGTCCTCGTCCAGGGAACGGAAGACCCTGTGCAGGCACGTACGCTGTATGATCGATATATCGGGTCCTGATGCATAATTTCACGTTAATGGCAGATAACTATTACTGTCACAACATGAGAAAAGGGTGTCAGGTATGAGAGTTTTTACAGTACTTACGGTAATTTTAACAATCGCTGCAGTGATTTTCAGGTGGCGATACAGGATTATGAATACCTTGCTTGCAATCAGCTTTTTACGGCGTGCGGCGGTCATGATTTCAATGAATATGCCAGTCATCCGTGAGAAAATAATGCCAGTTTTATTCCAGAGGCGGCCAGCTAAATAACTAATATTGAGAAGCTGTTAATCCAACAGCTTCTTTTATATGTACAGAAGAAAATTATGATTAATTTTGGTATCATAAGTTTGAGGGGGGAAATGCATGTACCTGGATGAGAGCTATATACTGTATAAATTAGCCTGTCATTTGACTGATGCTGATGACTTTGAGCTAATACATATGAGTCAACATGAAGAATTATGGCTGGAAAAGCGTGAAGGCAAAACATCACATGTCATCCGGTTATTCCATGGCGGTTTTGACTGGAAGAACCATTTAAAGAACGATATAGGTCAGGTTTTTCAAAAAGCAAAAGCCGTGAAGCGTCATTTACGGGGCAAGCATGTCGAAATACATAATATCTATATTGCTGAACATGCACCGGTTGACAACTGGGATGTTCTGAAAAAACCGATGCAATTAAACGAGAAAAACCCGGTCAAAATGAATGTGTATTATTTATCAGCCAACGAAAAAGAAGAAGAACTGGCAAGACTCCGGGATGCTGTTGGGACTGCATTCCGGCTGCCTGATGAAGTTCTTTCTGAATCTGATAAAGAGGAAGCGGTACTTAACTGCAAAAGCAGATTAGCCGATCAGTTGAGACAGAAAGAACAGGAGCTTCAAGAGGTTTTCTCATACGGCAAGCCTTTCCTGACTTATTTTCTGCTGGCTGTCAATATTTTTATTTTTTTGCTGCTGGAACTGAATGGTAAAAGCACTTCAACTGAAACATTAATCAAATTTGGAGCTAAATATAATCCGGCCATTATCGAAAATGGTGAATGGTGGCGCATTGTGACCTCAATGTTTCTGCATATCGGCATATTTCATATATTAATGAATATGCTGGCCGTTTATTATCTGGGAACGGTCGTGGAGCGGATATATGGGTCATTCAGGTTTTTGATTATTTATTTTCTGGCTGGGATTGGGGGAGGTCTGGCAAGTTTCGCCTTTACAACCAATGTTTCTGCAGGTGCTTCCGGTGCACTGTTTGGTTTATTTGGGGCGCTGTTGTTTTTCGGGTGCATACATAAAAGAATCTTTTTCCAGACAATGGGCATGAATTTATTGTTTATAATCGGAATCAATATCGTGTTTGGTCTGATTGTTCCTCAGGTTGATAATGGTGCGCATATGGGCGGTTTGATTACAGGGTTTGTTGCATCAGCTATATTGTTTTTGCCTAAGAAAAAAAATGGACTAATTCAATTATCTGCTGTTATATTATATATGCTGATTGTTCCTGCACTGGTGGTTTGCGGTGTGGACCATAACAAGAACAGTCCTTCCTATCTATTAATGAAGGCGGAACAATTAATTTCAGAAGAACAATACGAAGAAGTTGTGGATGTTGCAACCAAGGGATTGCAAACTTCGAATCAAATAGAAGATGAGTTGGAAAGTCATTTATTGTTTCAGCGTTCATATGCCTATATCGAACTGAACAGTATTGACCAGGCGATAACGGATTTAGAAAAATCAGTTGAACTGAACGATAAGTTTTCGCGTGCACATTATAATTTGGCTGTTTTATATGGCAACAATGGAGTGAAAGACAAAGCAGTAAAGCATATCAATAAAGCCTATGAACTGGAGCCCGGAAATGAGGATATCGAGAAATTATATGAGCAGTTAACCGGAAATCAGGAAGATTGACCGCAAGATAATGGAACACCCCCGTTTTTTTATTGAGAAAACGGGGTGTTTTTATTTGATCAGTCAGAAATTTTCAGGGTATTGCTGTATGAGTCTTTCTTTTTGCCCATTCCATTCAAACAGGACCATTAAATGATCATTTTTCTTGGCGAACAGTATAAGGGGTATATAACTTTTCACTGTTTTGCCCCGTAAGTTCTTAACATTCAGGATATAGTTTTTGTAAATTCCTTCCCACAGCCGGCCCATGATCTGGTTTGTCTGCTTCTGTGTGAATGAAGGCAGTGGTTCGGTGTTAAATTTATGCAGATCTGTCAGCGGTGTTGTATAGTAATCCTCTTCGTCAATGTTGAAATACGCTATTAGCTGCTTCCAATTGTAGACAAGCTGCTGTTCTGTTGTATGATCCAGAAGTCGGGCCCATTCATGTTCATACTCCGTTTCAGGCGTTTTGAATGATTCAAGAACTGTATTTGGTGAATCAATGACATACAGCTGGTCGTATGTCATATGATGGATGCTTTTAATCTCATCATCGGGATAATGGACTTCACCATGATGAAATGATATCGTCTGAAAATAATTGCTGTCTTCCGCATTAAACTTCTCTTCTATGCTGATGGTGTCAGTGTTTTCTTTCCATTTGCTCCGAATTCCGAATAGCTGGCCATTATTAAACAATAGTGAAGCGTCCTGGCGCAGGTATAAGTCCTGGTCACTTACTGATTTGCTTGTCCAGATCATGTCATAAGAATCTCTCGAGTTTTCCGACATCATTTCAAGTGTTGTGTCGGTTTCAACAAATCTGGTTTGTTCATCTTCCGGAAAATAAGTGATCACCGGTGCATTGTCCAGCCGCCATATTAATGTTAACAGGCCTGTACAAATTAGAGGTATAGCGATCAGAAGCAGCAATCGTTTATTCATCCCGACCATCCTTTAGCGGGTTCTAGGTTTTGATATTTATCAAAAAATAATACCTTTTTCATAAGAAATGTATGAAAGCCTGCAACCGTTTATGTCCATTTGTGTATAGCTGCCATTGTTTCACACAAACTATGACAGATCTTATGAAATAAAAGGTGATTATATGGAAAAAGAAAAACAACCGTTATTTTCCACGTATTCCAAAAATGTGTCTTATATGAAGGAACGGCTGGCAGTTGATAAAAGCTTTGATGTCATACATTTGGATTTGAAATATGCCGGCCGGAATATGGCGATGTTTATGATTGACGGTTTTGCCAAAGATGAAATTATGCATTATATTATGAAACTGCTGGCAAAACTCGAGCCGGAACAGCTGGATCCTGATCCATTGGAAAAGCTGTTTAAGACGTATATTCCATATATCGAAATCGATCATGTAAAGGATTTAAATAATGCATCAGATCTTGTACTTGGGGGACCAGCTGCACTGGTTGTAGAGGGCATTGATGAAGTGATTATGATTGATGCGCGGACCTATCCTGTCAGATCACCTGATGAACCGGATCTTGAGAGGGTAGTCCGGGGCCCCAGGGACGGCTTTGTGGAAACGATTGTGTTTAATACGGCTCTCATAAGAAGAAGAGTTCGGGACCGTTCATTACGAATGGAATATATGCAAATAGGCAGAAGGTCAATGACAGATATTACGGTTTGTTATCTTGAAGATATAGCCGACCCGGAACGTGTCAATGATACAAAAGCTGTATTAGACAAAATTGATACAGATGGTCTGGCGATGGCTGAAAAAACAGTTGAGGAATACATCAGCGGCAGGCACTGGAATCCATATCCGACTGTGCGTTATACAGAGAGACCTGACACAGCTGCTGCGCATTTATATGAAGGGCATGTTCTGATTATTATTGATGGGTCACCGAGTGTCATGATAACGCCTGTAACGTATTGGCATCACCTTCAGCATGCCGAGGAATATCGACAAAAACCGATTGTTGGTGCGTATTTAAGGTTTGTGCGTTATCTGGCAGTATTTGCGTCTATATTTGTGTTGCCGCTGTATTATTTACTTGCCATTAATCCGGAGTATTTGCCCGCAAACCTTTCTTTTATTGGCCTGAGTGAGGAAGGGACAGTTCCGCTTATTGTACAGTTTCTTATTGCTGAAATGGGGATTGACGTCCTAAGGCTTGCTGCTATACACGTCCCATCTGCTCTGGCAACAGCCCTAGGCCTCGTGGCGGCAATATTAATTGGGCAGGTAGCAGTGGAAGTTGGTTTATTCTCATATGAGGTCGTTCTTTACATTTCGATTGCTGCAATCGGAACGTATGCCACGCCGAGCTATGAACTCAGTCTGGCAAATCGGCTTGTCAGAATGTTCCTGCTTATAGTGACCGGTATGTTTGGTGCGATGGGCTATTTCGTTGGGATCACACTCTGGCTGCTTTACTTAGTCCGGATGTCGTCATTCCGAATCGCATATTTTTGGCCGATGCTGCCATTTTCCTACAGGGCATTCAGGGATGTGTTTATTCGGTCGCCGATCCCTTTGAAAAACCGCAGACCGGTATTTTTAAATCCAAAAGATCCGGACCGCTGAATTCAGCAGTCTGGATTTGTTTTGTCCCGTAAGGAAACACCCACTGAAATTTCACTTTATGCCGATTTTTGACGGGTTTTGGGTCACCGCAGCTTTCTTATTCACTATTATGAGCGGTTTTGATATAATTTAGTTTGGTGATATATATGAAAACGGTATATGACGTACAACAGTTATTGAAACGTTTTGGCACAATTATATATGTGGGCAACCGGATTGCAGATCTTGAACTGATGGAAGCAGAAGTAAAGGAACTATATCAGTTTCAGATCATTGAGGCACACGAATATCAAAGGGCATTGCTGATACTGAGGAAAGAGACAGCGCGCCTGCGAGATGAAAAAGGGGCGAATTCCTAATGAAAAAGCCAATCATTGGTATTGACATTGGTGGTACAACAGTTAAAACTGGCATAATTGATAACGATGGAAATATACTGGATAAGTGGGAGATTCCCACCAATAGAACGAATTGCGGGGAATCAATTGTTTCTGATATTTGGAAATCGCTGACTGAGAGACTTGATCAAAACGAAATGCCGAAAGAATCAGTCGAAGGGATTGGAATCGGAGCACCCGGTTTTATTGACAGTGATACTGGCCACGTTTTTGAGGCTGTCAATATCGGCTGGAAAAACATGCCTTTATCTGAAGAGCTAAGAGCCATTTCCAAATTGCCGGTATTTGTGACTAATGACGCCAATGCTGCCGTATTGGGTGAGAATTGGAAAGGCGCTGGCGGAAATGTAAAAAATCTTTTCGCGCTTACACTTGGTACAGGTGTTGGTGGCGGAATTATAGTAAACGGAAATATCCTTAATGGAGAAAGCGGCATGGCAGGGGAAGTAGGCCATACGACTGTTGAACCTGACGGGGTATTGTGTAATTGCGGACGAAGAGGCTGTCTTGAAACAATCGCATCGGCAACCGGAATGGTCCGTCAGGCAAAAATGAAAATTGAACAGCACTCTGAGAGTTTGCTTGTATCAAGGTATAATGCTTCCGGAAACATTACGGCCAAAGATATTTTTGAACTGGCAAATGACGGTGATGTACCGTGCAAGGATATCATTGCATATACTGCTGATGTTCTCGGTATGGCAATTTCAAATGCAGCAACTCTGATCAATCCTTCTAAAGTTCTGATTGGCGGTGGAGTATCTGCAGCCGGCGAAGAGTTTATCCAGCTTATAGAAGATGCATTTCGCAACTATTCCTTAGCAAGAGTCAGCGGCATTTGTGAACTTAAACTGGCTCAATTAGGTAATGATGCCGGGATAATCGGTGCAGCATTTCTGGTAAAGAATAAACTGCAAAACATAAAATTCTAGGCTTGCCGGCAGAATCTATTAAGATAACATTTCACTAATTTGAAACGGATTCTATGAAACTTTTAATTGACTGAAAGCGTCGTATAATAATACGGGATATTAATGTTTTAAAATTTATATGCCGGGAATTTAACAAAACAGTATACATTGTTAATTATACCCGCACTGGGAGGAAAGAAAGATGGACTTTAAACGGTTCAGATATCCGTTGTTTATAGTTGCATCGTTATTATTTGGCATTAAAACGTATATAATGTACCGCTTGATATTTAATTTGGAATTGGAAAATAGGATGCAGGAGTTTATCCTGCTCATTAATCCTTTTGTAACCGCATTTTTGATTTTTGCCATAGCTGTCTGGTTTAGAAAGCAGTCACGGCAAATGAAATTTATTCGCTATAGTGCATTGGCCGGAAGCCTGATTTTGTATTTTAATCTTGTTTTTTACCGTTCGTTCAATGATTTCATAACGGCACCGCAGTTGTTCCAGGCAAGCAATATGGGTGACTTGGGTTCGAGTATCCTGACACTTATTGAAATATATGATGTGCTGCTTTTCCTCGATGTTGCGATTATCTGGTATTTAAGCAGGAAAAAACCGGAAGTTATGTCGGTCAGCTGCCAAAAAAGCGGGAAAGTATTTGCGCTGGCAATGTCATTTCTGCTCCTTGCCGGTAACTTTTTCCTGGCTGAAATGGAGCGCCCGCAGTTATTCACACGTGCATTTGACCGTGAATATCTCGTGAAAAACATCGGACTGTTCAACTACCATATTTATGATGCAGCAGTCCACTCCAAAGTGAAGACACAGCGTGTGTTTGCTGATGGCAATGAAGTTCCGGAAATTACCGAATATGTAGATGATAAAGTTAAGAGCGAAAAGAAATCGCCGTTACACGGTATTGCGGAGGATAAAAATGTCATTTTCATTTCACTGGAGTCCATCCAAAGTTTTGTGATTAATAATGAAGTTAACGGTGAAGAGATAACACCGTTTTTAAACAGCCTTGTCGGTGATGAGAGCACGTATTATTTTGAGAATTTCTATCACCAGACAGAGCAGGGGAAAACATCGGATTCTGAATTCCTGGTTGAGAATTCACTCTATCCGTTGTCCCGGGGAGCTGTATTCTTTACACACGGACAAAATGAGTATCACGGATTGTCAGAAGTATTAGGTGAAGAAGGCTACTATTCATCTGTGTTTCACGCCAACAACAAAAGCTTCTGGAATCGGGATCAAATGTATCAGAGTCTGGGTGTTGACCATTTTTATGGAGAAGAGGCCTATGAAGTTAATGCAGAGAATTCTGTCGGCTGGGGTCTGAAGGATAAACCGTTCTTTGAACAATCAATTAAGTATCTGCAGTCAATGGAACAACCGTTTTATTCGAAGTTCATTACACTGACAAACCATTTTCCGTTTGAACTGAGTGAAGAAGACAGCTCAATCGACAAATATGATTCTAATTCGAGCACACTAAATAATTTCTTCCCTACAGTACGTTATATGGATGAGGCAGCGGAACAGTTTTTTAACCAATTAAAAGAATCCGGACTCTATGAGGATTCCATTATCGTGTTGATGGGTGACCACTATGGCATCAGTGAAAATCATCATAAAGCCATGAGTCAGTATTTAGGAAAAGATGAAATAACACCATATGACCATGTTCAGTTACAGCGTGTCCCAATGTTTATTCACATTCCCGGACATGAGGATGGCAAAGTAATTTCGAAAGTAACCGGACAAATTGATGTAAAACCAACATTATTGCATTTGCTGGGCGTTTCTGCCAAGGATGATATCTATTTTGGCAACGATATGTTCATTGATGACCGAAAGGGATATATTGCCTTGAGAAATGGTGACTTTATCAGTAATGAATATATCTCGACCAGCGGCATTTGTTATAATCGTGATAATGGTGAGCCGGTAGAATCAGAAGTGAAGACAGAAGAAAAGTCCAAAAATAATACAACCGCGTCTGATAAAAAACAGAGCGAAACGCCATGTGATCCGATCATGCAAAAGGTAGAGAAAGGACTGGAGATGTCCGATAATATTATTTATGGCGATCTGTTCCGGTTTATAGATTTTAACAAAACGGATGAAATCAAAAATGATCAATAACCAAACAAAAAGCTGACGCGATTAACAATACGCGCCAGCTTTTTGTTTGGTTTTTAATGTTACATATTACCTAATTCCGTAACGATTGTGGCGATTGAAAAGAATCCGAAGACCAATACGGAAACTGCTGAAAAACCAAGTGCAAATAAGTTTTTAATTTTAATTTGCCGTATAACTGATACAATGGCCAGTAAAGTAACTAACAAAAAGATAAGTGCCAAAACCATTCGTAACACATCCTCCCTATAACTAAACATGGAAACTTATCTGTATTATTATGTAATAACTGTTTTCTATACTTATTTTATAGTATAAAATGATTTTTGTCGAGGTATAATCAAATGAATTGGGGGAGATTAGATGAAAATAACTGGTATGGAGGCAGGCCCGCTGGGAACAAATTGTTATATTGTACATAACAACACAGATGGTTTGATTGTTGATCCCGGAGGAAACCCTGAAGAGATAATTAACTATTTGGCAAAAGAAAAGGTGAATCCGAGAGCAATATTGTTAACACATGCTCATTTTGATCATATTGGCGGTGTTGATGCATTAAGATCGTATTACAATGTGGATGTTTATCTGCATGTTAATGAGGCAGAGTGGCTGGAAAATCCGGAATACAATGGATCCACTTCATTTATGGGCAGCGCTATTGCCACAAAACGTGCAGAACATAATTTGGATCAGGGGAGGATGGATATCGGCACAATAACATTCGAAGTTATTCATACACCAGGGCATTCACCAGGGAGTGTCAGTTTTATATTCAATGATCGGCAGTTTGTAATCAGCGGGGATGTTTTATTTAACCAAGGCATCGGGCGGACTGATTTACCTGGTGGTGACATGAATGTATTGGAGCAGAGCATACGTGATTCCCTCTATCAATTGCCGGAATCATTTACGGTTTATCCCGGGCACGGTCCTGCAACGACAATTGGCGATGAAAAGAAGCACAATCCTTTCTTTCGGGTTTAATAAGGACAATTGTTTTTTAATTTAGCGACTGAAATTGTTTCATCGTATGGGTTACTTGTGTGACCAGTTATATACACAGAGGCCACTGCGAAACAGCCGAGGCAGTCCAAGCTTCCACGGTTCTAAAATATAAAAAGTTAAAATCAAAACAAAAAATGCCAGCCATGATTGATGGCTGGCATTTAGGGGGGATGTGCTCTGCTCTTTTGTTGGTTAGGGATAAAAGTTAAGCTACTTAATATAGTATATACTGCATGTTAACACTATGTCAACAGTGAAAACTAAGAAAATGAAAAAACCCTGCATGTTGTATGTAGGCAGGGTTTTTCATAATAGTGATTAGACTTATCAATGCCCGAATCCCGGTACTAATATAAATTCTGAATACCAGGTAAATCCGACCATAAATATAGTACAATAAGCTCCGAATAAATACATATACATACGTTCAGATAATTTCAGATAGCTTACTGCCAGGAAAAATGCCGTCTGGACAAGAAACAATAATGCTACGTTTGTCATTTCTCCAACGTAAAACATAACGGTAAAAATACCTGTCCAAAAGGCAAGGACCCGAAACATTCGATCCATGTTTTCCCCTCCTTTGAGTTACCTTATAAATGTATTATAAACGACCTGATGAATAATGTAAATAAATCGCATTAAACAATTGAAAGCCTTGCTACGTACGTACAACTCTCACTGCCGCTGAACATAGTTTCCGTCTCGATTAATTCCATTGGTGACTGTCTGTTTTTGCTTACGAGTTTAGGGTAACACAGAAACATCACTTTTATTCAGAATTAAGTGTCATCCGATTGAAGACACTGTGAGTGGCACCATTGTCCGTTTGAATCCTGAAATATAAATGATACACCTGCTTTGTCTGTCTCGTATACTCAACAACAACATCCCCATAAGGGTATTCGTACGATATCGTTGTTACAGTTTCTGGTTTGGCGGATACATCTTCCTTAAATTGTGTCCGGGCCATTTGTAGTAATGTCTCGATTTTTAGTTGTTCTGTCTGGTGTTGCGTGATGCGGATTTCATCCTGATAAACATGAACATTTGCCGTAATAATTATGAGCGCTAAAGCAATGAAAAACAGAACATAAGGAAACACGAAACCTTTCTGGTCAGTTGTAAAAGACAATGATTTTCTCAAATTGATCACCATTTGTGGTTGTGATGGAAGCATGTAAACCATAAGACAAAGGAGCAAATTGAACATCCCGGACATTTCGCAAATATACTTCAAATCCTTCCTCATCAAGCTGTCTTATGATCAGATCGTCATATTGTTCCAATAAAACGCGTGAATCGTCCGGCTGTAAAAGGGTTATTTTGGTTGGCTCAACAATGATGTCGGAAGCCCTGATAACTTCATCACGCAAAAAGAAGAAAAATTGCTGCACCGACAGCCGATCATAATTGGTAGTGTAATCAGCCGTTTTTGTCAAGTATGCAGTAAAAGGAATCGTCATAAATATAATGCTGACTGCTAAGAAAATCGAAATAAATGTAAATCCTTGTTCATTTTTCCGGATGCCCGTATAAACAGAATTGACCATTTCTCTCATTAGCATTTTTCCATGTGGCACATCCTTTCAGTAAATTGCCTTTAGTGGTAAACCGGAACTCGGCTTCTGTTCCATCTACTGTTTTCAAAAGGCGGTGGGGGAGGCTTGTTTGCTCCTCCCACAAAAAATCCTGAAGCTGATTATGCAATTCGCTGCTGATATTTTGTTTTTGCTGCAAACTCTCGCGCTCGTTCAATATAAGGCTTGTGAGCGGAATCAGGTTGGTGATGATCATCATGAGAAGACTGGCTGCCACCAGCGCTTCAATCATCGAGAAACCATTACTGTTCGTCAAAGTAGCACCGTCCTTTCCCGAGCGGGCATACCAGATTATAGTGAGTGGTTGGTGTATAGATCGCCATTGTTCCCGGTTCACGGATTGTCCCGTTTTTATTGAATGAAATGGTCTTTATAACGCGGGTGTTTATTGTCCACCCCTCAGGCACTTTCCGTTCCAGGATATCTTGGTGGGCCGTACTTTTGATGACATAACGGTCCTGGTCAGGGAAGGCAAGACGGTAATTTGTTCTGGAATTGTACGATAAACTTTGCATATATAATAGATCCATTTCCAATGTTTCCAGAAAGCTTTCCTCGGTTTTTTTATCGAGCACGGAGGCTTGAATGGGTGCAGCGATAAGAATCAGGACAGACAATACAACTAAAACGAAAAGCACCTCGATAAGGGTGAAGCCGTTACTCGGTTTCATTATTCCGCAGAGACTTCCCCTTCTGTATTAATCGTTAGTTCTGTGCCATCAGGACAGGACTGTTGCTCGGCTGTTATATAATCACCTGTTAAATCTGCAATGGCTGCAGGGTAAGTGCCTTCCTCAATATAGTAGGCATCTGCCTGTGCTTGTACGACGCTAATCAAGGCATCACATCCCTTATCATATACTTCCTCGCTTTTTTTGCCTAAGTTCGGGACGATTAAAATGATCAACACAGAAATGATCATAAGAACGATCAGCATTTCAATCAACGTAAAACCACGTTGGTTTTTAAACATTAATTACATCTCCTTTTCAGATTGTATTGATTAACTGAAACATTGGCCACATGAGTGCCATGTAGATAAAAATAACGAGGCTTGCCAAAATCAAAAAGAAAAGAGGCTGGATATATGTGATGGCTTTCATAATCTTGCGGTGCATTTCCTCTGTCTGAAATTCTGCATAAATAGATAAATCTTTTTCCAATTCTTCTGTATCCGCGTTTTTTTGAAAAATAGCTGAAATTTGTTTATCGAATAGCGGTAAGTTCGCCAGCAGACTGGTGATATAAATTCCTTTGGATAATTCGGCAGTCAGCAGGGACGCGTAGTGGGCAAGGATCGGCTGTTTCTTCTGTTTGGACATATTGATCAGAATTTCTTTTATGGAAAGACCTGTCGACAATAATGAACTTAAGTGAGCTGCAAATAAAAATGAGACTTCCATCGTTTTATACTGCCGGTATACAGGAAGCAGGCTATAAAATCTAATCCGTTTATCGATACTGACTTTTTTCTGATTAACCTGCCAGATTAAAAACCCGAAAACGATAATGAGTAACAAAATCATGAAAAATCGCACGCTGAAGTCGATGGCTCCCATTGTCAGCATAACGGTTGAGGCGGTTTCAGTGTTGTTTTGAAACAAGTCGATAAACGAAGGCAAAACTGACTGTTTGACAAAGTAGAGAAGAACCGCAAATATAGCTAGCAGGATGATTGGGTACCGTGCTGCTTCCTGGAATTTTTTCATGTAAACCATACGCTGTTCGAACATAGTCATGCATTGTTCAATACTAGTGCGAAGATCGCCATTACTGCGTACAAAATATAAATAAGCTGTAATGGTTTGATTGAAATGGATTTTTTCCAGTGCTTCATCAAAATGGCTGCCAGATTTCAGAGAGGCAATAACGGAGGAAGCGATTGGTTTTAACTGCGTGTCCCACTGTATGATATCGAGGGCTTCAATTATTGGGTATCCGTTGTTCAATAATCGGGACAGACGGTGTAAGAACCGCAGTTGCAGCTCTTTTTTAGGAGCATTATTTACCGGTTTCCAAAATCGTTTCATTCCCGATGAACCCATATGCATAAGCCTTCTTTCGTAAGTGATGGAATGTATGAAAATGTTGTGTTGATGGTATATTCTCTCCCTTGATTACTGTTTCAAGCAGCTGTCCATCGAGCAGCTCCATAATGGCAGCACGTCTTACGGTATGCTGATTGATTTTAATCGGAACCAGCTGCAGGGCAGCAACCGCTATTAATGATTGTTGCAGGTCTGACTCCTTTATCCCCATTTCCAGCAATCGGTGTATTGTGCCTGCCGCATTCTTGGCGTGCAGCGTGCTTAATACCAAATGCCCGGTCAGCGAAGCATCAAAGGCAAACTCTGCCGTAAACCGATCTCTGATCTCACCAACCATAATGATATCGGGATCATGTCTGAGTGCGGCTTTGAGCCCGGTCTGATACGTAAGTCCCGCTTTTTCGTTTACCTGTACTTGCAGGATGTCACGAATTTCCTTTTCAATCGGATCCTCCAGGGTGATTGTCTGATATGATTTTTCGGCCAGAATGGATTGAAGCAGTGCATACAAAGTTGTGGTTTTTCCGCTGCCGGTCGGTCCTGTCAGCAGAATGATACCATTGCGGCTGGCAATCCATTTTTTCAGTCTTTTTAATTGATTGGGAAAAAGGAAAAGTTTATCAAGGGTAAGGTTGTTTTCCTGCGGGAGGATGCGAATTGCAAGACTTTCCAAGTGGTTAACAGGAAGCGTGGACAAACGTAATGCATAACGATGACTCGGCTGCTCATGGATTATTGTACCGTTTTGCGGTTTACGGACTTCCCCTATATCCATACCTGATGTAAACTTGTAATAAGTGAGCAATAACTGGTACTGGCTGGCTGAAATGGTTTTGTGAAGCATTCTGTTGCCAAATACACGGAAGTAAATGTTGACTTGTTCAGAGAAAGGGTAGAAATGGATATCCGAAGCATTTACTTTAACAGCGGATTGCAGGAGTTTTTCAGAGAGTCTGGAAGCTGTGTCCAATCATTTGTCACCTCCTTTATTTGACTATATTCGACACGATTCATAAAACTCCTTCTTTTTTCAAGAAATTATTTTTAATTCTTTTAAAGGCAGGTTGAAAATTATGCAAACACTTTATTTAATTGGATTCATGGGAAGCGGAAAAAGTACAGTGGGAAAACTGCTGCATGATAAGTTAGGTGGTTTGTATCTGGATACAGACGAAATGGTTGTTGAAAAGTATGGGGAAATAGCAAATATCTTTGAACAAAAAGGCGAGAAGCAATTTCGTGATTATGAAACCGAAATGCTAAGGGAGACAGCTGGTGAGAACTTTGTTGTTTCAACCGGCGGCGGGATTATAGAACGGCGGGAAAATGGTAAATTCATGAAAAGTAATGGACTGGTAATTTATTTGGATACGTCATTTGATGAAATTGAAAGCCGGCTGGGAAGTGATCCGACCAGACCATTGTGGCGCAAAAATGATTTAGAGAAACAGCGATTGTATCAGCGCCGGAACAAGCTTTATTCAGAGCTGGCGGATATCACAGTTGTGACTGATCACAAATCTCCACATATCGCGGTCAAGGGAATAATTGGGCAGTTACAATAATGTGTATTATTTTTAATTATGCCGGTAAACACTATAATAACAATCAAAACAGGAAGGTGTCAGTCATGCCTTTGAATGATTATATTAAATATTTGACCCAGCAGATTACGTCCTATATCGATACACCAGCAAAGGAAAAAAAGGAGCAAAAGGTTAAAAATAAAGATGAATCACCGGTCTATTTAAACAGATGGCTGGGGGTTTTACCATTCGCTTTTAAAGTGGCAAAGAAGAAAACCAATTGACAGGCTCACAAATGATGGAGCCTGTTTTTTCAATCCTGCAAATAAAAAATGCCTCCGTTAATAACTTCAAATGTGATATGCGGTGAATAGCGTTTTTTTATTTCCTCGATTTCCTTTTCCATTTCATGTTCATTCGATCCTTCTTTGTAGAAGTGACGGACCAGATCAATTTCTTCCTCCATGGTTTTGCGTGACGCTTCCGCCCAGTCATGATCCTGGTCCTGTATATAGCTTTGGAGTACCTTTTCAATCCGTTTAAATCCGCTGTGCAATTTAATCATCGGTGAAATGGTGTAACAATAATCGGGAATAGCATTTTGCAGAACTTTATGCTGCAGTTCTTCCATCATCTCCAGTTTCATGATGCCGTTGACCAGGTGAAGTCCGATTGAAATCATTTCATCTTTCTTTTGTTTCCCCCGATAACTGATTTTAATATTGCTGACAAGCCATGGATAAAGCGCGGTCTTCTGATTTGTATCAACCTGATCAAATAGCTTCGCGTACTTTTCACGTTCATTCAGATGGTTGATGATTTGGTGCAGTCGCGGGCTGCCATAATGAATCCACTCGTGTTTGCCGTCCCTTTTTTCGGGGTCGGTAATCAACGTAAGCTGCTTAGGTTGACCGGGGTGGCCCATATTTTTTATATAATGCCAGTAAAATGGCCGATTCATTAATGCACGATCCATTTTTTCCGTTAATTGCACAGTCAGCACCCCATCTTCGTTATGCATTAATTCACAGTTATGTGCTGTGAAATAAGACTGTAAAAAGCCATGTAAGCTGTTAATTGCCATATTGCTGCTCCCCCTGTGCTGTTTTGTCATGTGTTAATTGTATAACTGAGGACAGATTATCCAATTTAATTTTGGCCTCACCGGTTGAAGCTGATTCAGAAAAGATGGTTTGGATTTCGGATTCGATATCGTTTATATTCAGTTCAGCGAGAATGCTGTCCAAATGACCGATAACCTGTTCGAACAAATTAATTTTCTCATACAAAAGCGTCATAATATGCTCTTCCACTGTTCCGCGGATAGCGACATTATAAATGTGTACATCGTTCTCCTGACCATACCTGTGGATTCGGCCGATGCGCTGTTCAAGCCGCATGGGGTTCCAGGGAAGGTCGTAATTGATCATATGGTTGCAGAACTGCAGGTTAATGCCTTCACCGCCGGCTTCAGTGGCAATAAGGACTTGTGCATGATGCTCAAACAGTTGCTTCATCCAATCTTTTTTTCCTTTTTTGAATCCGCCCCTATATGGTACCGAAGTAATCCCGTTTTCTTTTAAATACCATTGCAGATAAACTTGGGTTGCCCGGTATTCGGTAAAGATAATCACTTTTTCATTACCGGCCTGTTTAATTAAATCCACAACTTTGCCGGCCTTTACATGCTGAGGGAGTTGTTCAATTTTTTCGGTAATCGGTTTAATCAGCTTTTCCCTTGACTCATCAGTTATCATTTTTTGTAATGACAGATAACATGCTTCTCGGGATGAACTGAGCTCTCTCAACAATGTAATTTTTGAAAAAGCAGGGAAGGCATTTACAGCATTCCCCAAATAGGAATAGACATCCATTTCTTCCTCGGTGAAGTCAATCCAGACTGTCTCAATATTCCGCTTAATTGCATCAAATTTTGTGTTTTGCCGCGTATTGCGAATCATCACTTTCTGTATTAAATGTTTCAAATAGCCATCCTGTTTCAGATTTTTACGGTCTTTTCCATATTGTTCCAGGAAACTGTCATAATCACCCAGATGTCCTGGTTTCAGGATAGAAACCAGATTAAAGATTTCAACCAGTCTATTTTGCACAGGAGTTGCTGTCAGCAGCAGACAATACTTTTTCTTCATTGATTTCACAAAATCAAAGTTTTGTGTCTTGTGGTTCTTTAATTTATGCGCTTCATCCACCAGCAGAAAATCATAATCCTGTTCCAGAATCTGTTCGCGGTGAGGTGACCGTTTTGCTGTATCAATTGAAGTGATAATCACATCATATTGATCCCATGGATAACTTTTCCGGAATGTCACTGCCGGGATATAGAATTTTTCGTTCAGTTCCTGTGCCCATTGATTGACTAAAGAAGCTGGTACAATAATTAATACTTTTTTAACCAGTCCACGAAGCATATATTCTTTTAGTATCAGACCTGCTTCAATGGTTTTGCCAAGGCCTACTTCATCCGCCAAAATCGCCCTGCCGTTCATTTCCTCAAGGACCTGCCTGGCAGTGGACAATTGATGGTCCAGAAAATCCATTTGCGGTAAATATTCCAATGCTTTTAATCCGTCAAATGATGGTGACATGGTTGTCAAGGCTGCTTCATAATTCATCCTGAAAAGATCCCATGAAGAAAAGGGACCCTCCGTTTGAAGTCTTTCTTCAAAACCATCGATGAACGTAGAATCCTTTTGAATATCTATTTGACTCATCCTATACTCCTTTTTTCACAAAGTTATGATTTTCCCTACTTTTAATATGGCTCATGTGATATAATGTAAGTAACATAGATAACTATTTCCTGATTTATACATAGTATAACCAAAATAATAAATATCATGATGCGAATGAATACAAGGGGAGAGATTACTGTTCAGGAGAGCAGTAACGCCGAAGGAGCAAACATTCAGTGAATCTCTCAGGCAAAAAGACTCTTGTAGGACGCACCTCTGGAGAGTGTTTACGAAGGTAAACCACCCACGAAGCAAGCACTTTTGAAGATGGATGCGGTTTCACAAAAGTGTGCAACTTTCTGGTTGAAGGACAGAGATTTCCCTGAATGCGGGGGATCTCTGTTTTTGTGTGCAGAAAAAGGAAGTTCATGGACAAGCATAAGTTTGAAAAAGGAGTTGATGGAATGAGTGAGTTGAAGCGCACACCGCTGTACCCTGAATATGAAAAATCAGGGGGCAAGACGGTTGATTTTGGCGGATGGGATTTGCCTATTCAATTCAGCGGTATTAAACATGAACACGAAGCGACCAGAACGAAAGCGGGCTTATTTGATGTTTCCCATATGGGGGAAATAATGGTTCAGGGGCCGGGAAGTCTGGAGCTTTTGCAGAAGGTTGTCACAAATGATGTTTCCAAATTAACACCCAAGCGGGCCCAATACACGTTTATGTGTTATGAAGACGGTGGCACCGTGGACGACTTTATTATCTATATGCTGGATAACAATCAGTATTTACTTGTTGTCAATGCGGCAAACACCGAAAAAGATTTTGAATGGCTAAAGGAACATAATGACAAAGATGCTTCGGTTAAAAATGTTACCCCGGACTATGTTCAGCTCGCACTGCAGGGACCAAAAGCGGAAACAATTCTGCAGCGGCTGACTGATGCGGATTTAAGTCAGATTAAATTTTTCCGGTTTGAAAATCCCTTATATTTTTATGGAGCTGAAGCAGGAGCGATTGTGTCCCGCACAGGCTATACGGGTGAAGATGGATTTGAGATTTATATTAATGCAGCTGAAGGCAGAGGCTTATGGAACCAGATCCTTGAAGCAGGTAAAGATGATGGTCTGGAACCGATAGGTCTGGGAGCCAGGGATACACTGCGCTTTGAAGTAAACCTGCCTTTATACGGCCAGGAACTTTCCAAAACGATTTCACCGGTCGAAGCGGGTATGAAGTTTGCGGTAAAAGTGAATAAAGAACATGATTTTATCGGTAAAGAAGCTTTAAAACAGCAAATTGAGAATGGCCCATCACGTAAACTTGTTGGGATCGAGATGATTGATAAAGGGATTCCGAGAACGGATTATCAGGTTTTTGCAGGTGATGAAGAAGTGGGCTACATCACAACAGGCACACAGTCTCCAACACTTAAAAAGAATATTGGACTGGCACTCGTAAAAACTGAGTTCGCTGCAGAAGGAACTGAATTATTCATCCAAGTAAGAAAAAGGAAACTGAAGGCAATCGTTGTTAAAACACCATTTTATAAACGTGGGCAATGAGAGGGAGGTTTTTATGGAATTTCGTTATTTGCCAATGACTGAATCGGATAAAAAAGAAATGCTGGGTACCATTGGCGTTGAATCGACCGATGCACTTTTTGCGGATATTCCGGAGAACGTTAGGTTTAAAGGTGAATTAAACTTGAAAAAACCGGCCAATGAAGCGGCACTGATGAAAGAACTGACGGGGATGGCAGGAAAAAATGCCAATTTAAAAGAATACAGTTCGTTTCTTGGTGCAGGTGTTTATGATCACTTCATCCCATCCGTGGTCGATCATGTGATATCACGTTCCGAATTTTATACAGCTTACACGCCTTATCAGCCTGAAATATCCCAGGGGGAACTACAGGCTATATTTGAATTCCAGACAATGATCTGTGAATTGACAGGAATGGAAGTGGCAAATTCTTCGATGTATGATGGAGGCACAGCACTTGCTGAGGGTGTAACACTGAGTGCCGGGCAAACGAAACGGAACAAAGTTATCGTATCCAAATCAGTCCATCCTGAGTCACGGGCAGTCATTCACACTTACGCAAAGGCGCAGAACCTGGATATTGTCGAAATAGATGCTGATGATGGCATAACAGATCTGACCCAGCTGGAGAAAGAGATGGATGAAAAAACAGCAAGTGTTGTCATCCAGTACCCCAATTTTTTTGGCCAGATTGAACCATTGGATAAAGTAAATGAGATTATCCGCCAGCAGAAAAAGACGATGTTTATTGTTTCCAGTAATCCGCTGGCACTAGGCTATTTAACACCACCAGGCGACTTTGGTGCCGATATTGTAGTTGGCGACACACAAGTTTTCGGCATCCCTGCTCAATTTGGCGGTCCGCATTGTGGTTATTTTGCAACCACAGATAAATTAAAACGCAAAGTACCCGGACGATTGGTTGGGCAAACAACAGATGAAGATGGTGAACGCGGGTTTGTGCTGACATTGCAGGCGAGAGAACAGCATATCAGACGTGATAAGGCAACATCCAACATCTGTTCCAATCAGGCATTAAATGCGCTTGCCAGTTCTGTTGCAATGAGCTCAATCGGAAAACACGGTCTGCGGAAAATGGCTGTATTAAATATGCAAAAGGCACGTTATGCCAAACAGCAGCTGGAAATTGCCGGCATCCCTGCAGTTTTTTCCGGGCCATTTTTCAATGAACTGGTCATTAAACTGTCTGAAGATGTTACAGGTATCAATGATAAGCTTTTAAAGAGCGGTATTATTGGCGGATACGATCTGGGACAAGGCTATCCTGAATGGGAAGGCCATATGCTGATTGCTGTCACTGAAAATCGTACAAAAGAAGAAATTGATACGTTTGTCAAAGAATTGGGGGATATCCATGGCTAAGACAGATTTTCCGTTAATTTTTGAGCGTGGGAAAAAAGGAAGAACAGGTTACAGTCTGCCGGAATTGGATGTTCCGGAAATCGATCTGGACAGTGAATTTGAGGATTCCTATGTCCGTTCCGAGGCACCTGATCTGCCGGAAGTGAGTGAACTTGATCTTATGCGTCACTATACAGCATTATCAAGTCGCAATTATGGTGTGGATTCTGGATTTTATCCGCTCGGGTCATGCACGATGAAGTATAACCCTAAAATTAATGAAGATGTAGCAAGACTAGCCGGATTCAGTCACATTCATCCGCATCAGGATCCAAAAACGGTGCAGGGCGCTATGGAAATGATGTACGATCTGCAAATCTCTCTTAGTGAAATAACCGGTATGCATGATTTTTCGCTGCAGTCAGCAGCCGGAGCCCAAGGTGAGTGGAGCGGATTAATGATGATTCGTGCCTTTCATGAGGCAAACGATGATTACAGTCGGACGCAAGTAATTGTTCCGGACTCTGCCCACGGAACAAACCCGGCGTCAGTCTCAGTTGCCGGCTTTGATGCGGTTACGGTTAAAACAAATGATAAAGGTTTAGTGGATATCGGGGATTTAAAGCGTGTTGTCAGTCAGGAAACAGCTGCATTAATGCTGACAAACCCGAATACACTGGGCTTGTTTGAGACTGAAATCATGGAAATGGCAGAAATTGTTCATGGTGCAGGCGGAAAGCTTTATTATGACGGGGCAAATCTTAATGCGATTATGGGATATGCCCGACCTGGGGACATGGGATTTGATGTTGTTCATTTGAATTTACACAAAACATTCACCGGACCGCATGGCGGCGGTGGACCAGGATCAGGACCAGTTGGTGTAACCGAGGAGTTCGCGCCTTATTTGCCAAAACCGGTGCTTACTAAAAAAGATGACCAATTCGTATTTGACTATGACCGTCCTGATTCTATCGGACGAATAAAGCCATACTATGGGAACTTCGGCATT
The DNA here is from genome assembly GCF_035301675.1 of Lentibacillus sp. Taxonomy (NCBI): domain Bacteria; kingdom Bacillati; phylum Bacillota; class Bacilli; order Caryophanales; family Bacillaceae; genus Lentibacillus; species Lentibacillus sp. The sequence continues at coordinate 23,609 of NZ_DATGTT010000049.1, forward strand.
TATTTGCGAGCTTATACTTACATCCGTACGATGGGTGCTGAAGGACTTAAAAAAGTAAGCGAATATGCGGTATTAAATGCAAATTACCTGATGCGCAGGCTTGAAAAAGAATATTTCTTGCCATATCAACAGCATTGCAAGCATGAATTTGTGTTATCAGGCAAAAAGCAAAAACAGCTGGGTGTCCGCACATTGGACATTGCTAAACGGCTGCTTGATTATGGTTATCATCCGCCGACCATTTACTTCCCTTTGAATGTGGAAGAAGCTATGATGACCGAACCGACTGAAACTGAATCGAAAGAAACATTGGACGGTTTCATTGACGCTATGCTGCAAATATCCGAGGAGGCGAAAAATGAGCCTGAGTTGGTTCAGGAGGCGCCGCACAATACGGTTGTAAAACGAATGGATGAAACAACAGCTGCACGGAAACCGATATTGCGTTACCATAAATAAAATGGACGGGGTTATCGCCCCGTCCATTTTATTTATCCCGCTTTTATCCGCATCTAATGATCAGTCAACCGTTAAAAAACGGCGGTTGACTGACCTTGATACCCGGGATCTGTTTAACTGACATTCAATAGGGAAAAAGCGCCCACTGCATGAAGTTTTACTATATTGGATAAGTTGCATTGTGTTATTTAGCTTTTACTTTTCCGGTCCATTTTTTAAAGCCGCCTTTGAGCTGGTTGATATCTTCATAGCCTTTTTTATGGAGCAGCTGGGCAGCTCTTCCTGATCTTGAACCACCCTGGCAGTACAAATAGACTGGTTTATCTTTTCTCAGTTCAACAAGCCGCTGTTTCATTTGCGTCAGCGGAATATTCCGTGCACCAAGAATATGACCTTTATCAAATTCATTTGGCTCACGGACATCGATCAGTTGCGCTTTTCGATAACCTTGGCGGAACTGGTCTTCCGTTAATGTTTTCAAAAAGTTTTTTTGTCTGAAGTACCGGAACATGCCTACTGCCAAAAGAGCTACAACAACTATAATTAAAATTTCCATTATGAATCCCCCGTCAATCTAATTCTTCCATTCTCTATTATATGGCGGATTAGTATTTTTTTCAAAGTATTTTTCTTGATGGGAGGGAATGTGGTGATCATATAAGAGGTTGTTATTTTCAGTGGTAGGGATGAGAAGGATTATGACTATATTTGTCGAATTTTCTGTTTTATTGCCGGAAATAAAGTGAAACTTTATTCAGTGGGGCACTTTTTCCCCATTAATGTTTGTTGAACAAAATCGGGCAGTTAAGGTCAGTTAGCCATCGTCTTTCGGCGGTTTACTGACCATTATATGCGGGGTAGAAATTGAAAAAGGTTAAAAACGCTATATTTATGGGAGTTATCTTGATTTTACTCTTTATTTCTTGATATATTTGTCCTTTATTGTGATTGACAAATCACTGATCGTTTGTTCTTTTCACCATATATTGTATTGTTTTTAAAAAATATATACTATATATTGTTTAATTGTTTCGAAATGTGGTATGTTTATAATAGCACATTTATGAAAGGGAGTGAATCCGAAATGTCGACTGCTGTTGAAAATCGGTATGACATAGATGTACAGGCATTGAACGACGATATAAAACTGTTTCCGCAAGTACATCCGGTTACAGATGATATGAGATTGACGCATAAAGGCGTATCAAGGCTGGTTATGCTCGATCGGTATGCATTTAAAGATACTGCAAAAACCACGTTAAAAGCAGGAGATTTTGTCGTGTTGACCGTTAAGGCTGACCCTAGTTTTCCTGCTCGCGGGCTTGGATTTATCAAATCTATTGATTGGGATAACAAAGAGGCAATGATTGAAGTTGATTCAGATTTTGTTTCGGTTCTTGATGATGAAGAGGAAGCTTCCACAGGGATTATAAGACGGTCACTCAGTGTGATAGACAAACCGCTGGAAGTTTTTTATGAGCAGATAGCTAAACGAAATGCCACAGGCTTGGCAAATGTCGAGACAACGAAAGAACAACAGAATGAGTGGTATGAAAAATTCAACGAAGAACTGAGCAGGATGAATTTTATTCCTGCAGGACGCGTGTTATACGGGGCAGGAGCTGATACCGATGTGACGTATTTCAACTGCTATGTCATGCCGTATATTAAAGATTCACGCGAAGGCATTTCAGATCATCGTAAACAGGTGATGGAGATTATGTCGCGGGGAGGCGGTGTCGGTACAAACGGTTCGACACTCAGACCGCGAAATGCGCTGGCAAGAGGCGTGAACGGAAAATCATCCGGGTCGGTCTCCTGGCTTGATGATATTGCCAAACTGACTCATCTTGTGGAACAGGGTGGATCAAGACGTGGTAAACAGAAGTGCCTCGTCTATAAATAAACCCCGTGAATTGCTGGGAACTCTTTTATGACTTGTTGGCTACAACGTAACCGGAAACGGTAAGCGTGACATGCGAAAAAACAGCAAGTGGACAAAGACAATCAGCAGCCAAACTTCGTATGGAAGAAGGTTCAACGGCCATCGAAAGCACGTGAAAATACGTAAGCGAGTAGAGTAGAAATCGAGTGATTTCGAAGCGCGGGGACACATTTTGAGTAATGTGTAAGATATGGTCTGAACTCCAAAGTGATTTGGAGAGTTGATGTAACGAATCAACGTAACATTTTGGCTCAAATGATCATGTTAGTCGATTCTCACCCGGATATTATTGAATTTATCATTTCAAAAATGCAGAATCCGAGGATTTTGCGGTATTTGATTGAAAACACCGAGGATGAGCAGATTAAAACGCTGGCACAGGAAAAATTGAAATTTACACCATTGACTGAAACTGAATCCGATCTTTATCAGGGGATTGTCAATTACTGTTCAATGCCGGGACAAGGCGGTTTCACACAGGCTGCCATTCATGAGGCAGAACAAAAACTGATTACCGGAGGAACGTACGATGTTCATAATCCTGAGTTCCTAACAGGTGCCAATATTTCAGTCTGTATCACAAAAGATTTCATGGACGCTGTGGAAAATGATGAAGAGTATGAACTTCGTTTTCCTGATGTTGAGAACTACTCAGAAGAAGAAATGAAGGCTTATAATGAGCAGTGGCATGAAATAGGCGATGTCCGTAAATGGGAAGAAATGGGTTACGGTATTCGTGTTTATCGCCGGATTAAGGCAAAAGAATTATGGAGCCTGATCAATATTTGTGCAACATATTCGGCGGAACCGGGCATTTTCTTCATTGATAATGCCAATGAAATGACAAATGCGCAAGCTTATGGCGACCAGGTGGTTGCAACAAACCCGTGTGGGGAACAACCTCTTGCACCTTATTCTGTCTGCAATCTTGCAGCTGTCAATTTAGCTCAGATGGCTGATAAAAGTACGAAATCCGTTGATTTTGATAAACTAAAACAAACTGTCAAGACAGGCGTTCGCATGCAGGACAATGTCATTGATGCAACACCGTATTTCCTTGAAGAAAATAAAAAACAAGCACTTGGTGAACGCCGTGTCGGTTTGGGCGTCATGGGACTTCACGATTTGTTGATCTATTGCGAGACAAAGTATGGATCAGAAGAAGGCAATAGGCTTGCTGATAACATATTTGAAACAATTGCAACAACCGCATACCGCGAATCGGTTGAGCTGGCTAAAGAGAAAGGGAGTTTTCCGTTTCTGGTTGGAGAGACCGATGAAGAAACAAAAAGTCTGCGGGAATCATTCATAAACACTGGTTATATGCAAAAAATGCCAGCAGATATCAAAGAAAGTATTCTTGAATATGGTATCCGCAACTCACATCTGCTGACGGTTGCACCAACTGGATCAACAGGGACGATGGCCGGAGTCAGCACCGGGTTGGAACCATATTTCTCCTTTTCATATTTCAGAAGCGGCCGGTTAGGGAAATTCATTGAAGTCAATGCTGATATTGTTCAAGAATATCTGGATAAACATCCTGATCGGGATCCGGAAAATCTTCCGGAGTGGTTCATATCAGCTATGGATCTGTCCCCCGAAGAACATGCAGACGCACAGTGCGTCATCCAGGGCTGGGTGGACAGTTCTATCTCCAAAACGGTTAACGCACCTAAAGGTTATACAGTTGATCAGGTAGAGAGTGTCTACCGCAGATTGTATAATGGCGGTGCAAAAGGCGGCACGGTATACGTTGATGGAAGCCGTGACACACAGGTGTTAACGTTAAAAGCGGAAGAAAATGCCTTTAGTGAACAAACCGAGCTTTTTGAGGAAGAAAAACCGAAAGTAGTTCTGATGGATACTGTTCAGGAATTGGATAAAACAAATGTTTCCATCGGATCTGAAGTGGGAGACACATGTCCTGTCTGCCGAAACGGAAATATTGAGGATATCGGCGGGTGCAACACATGCACAAGCTGTGGTGCCCAGCTTAAATGCGGATTGTAAATTGAAATTCAGAGGGGAATCGGTAAACTGGCCGGTTCCCCTTATTAATTCCCTGAAGCTTGTCTCATCAGCTGATATCCTGTATCCTCTAGAGAGAAACAATTTTGCACTGACTAAAAAATTATTCCCATGAAATGAGTGATTTGATGCCTACCCCAAGTATGGAGGACTATATTGAACAAATTCATAATTTAATGGAGTCAAAGGGTTATGCCCGCGTATCGGATATTGCAGAAGCTCTGTTGGTCCATCCATCATCTGTCACAAAAATGGTTCAAAAACTGGACAAGGATGGCTACCTTAACTATGAAAAATATCGGGGATTCATATTGACATCAAAAGGTGAAAAGCTCGGTGAGCGGCTTGTTTACCGGCATGAATTGCTGGAAGAGTTTCTTGAAGTTATTGGTGTTGACGGTGACAAGATTTATGAAGATGTGGAAGGGATCGAACACCATCTCAGCTGGAATTCCATCGACAGAATCGGCGATCTTGTCCAATATTTCAAAACCGATAAGAAACGAATAAGAGACTTGCAAAGCGTTATCAAGGCAAGTGAAGAGTAACCGGCTAATTTTGTGTTCTATTTCCCTTTGTGTGCTCTTACATATATAAAGCGGGGCAAAATTTTTGTGACAGGAGGGTTGTCACAGATCATCAGATAAAAGGAAGAGGGGCTGGCCGACAGCAAAAACGAGCGATAACAATGGGGAGAGGTCTGATGAAAATTGATGGCGTATTTTCAGGCGGGGGAGTTAAGGCGTATGCATTTATTGGAGCGTTAGAGCGAGTGTACGACCATAACCATACGTTTGAAAGGGTGGCCGGTTCATCCGCCGGTGCTATCATTGCAGCATTTCTTGCTTCGGGGTATCAGTTTCGCGAGATGGATGAAATGATACAGGAATTGGACACCAAAAAACTGATGGACGCTCCTAAATGGACGACGTTTATTCCATTCTCCAAATGGGTGAACCTTTATTTTCAACTTGGTCTGTATAAAGGCAATAAACTCGAAAAATGGATTCATAAACAATTGGCAAGAAAAAAGATACACACCTTCAATGATCTTAAGCCCGGTTATTTAAAAGTGATTGTCAGTGATATATCCCTCGGTAAACTTGTTGTTATTCCAGATGATTTGCACAGGATTTACGGCATAAACCCGGATTATTTCCCAGTTGCAAAGGCAGTCCGTATGAGTGCGGGATTCCCATATTTTTTTATGCCAAAAAATATCCCCACTAAAGCAAACGGGAAAAGAAGCTTGATAGTGGATGGTGGTTTGTTAAGCAACTTTCCGCTATGGGTTTTTAATGCTGGGAACAACCGAAGCAAACGCCCGGTAGTTGGAATGAAATTAAACGGACATCCGGCACGGGAAAAACCGCGTGAAATCAAAAATGCCATAGATATGTTTCAGGCACTATTTTCCACAATGCTTAATGCGCATGATGCCCGTTACGTTTCTACATCAGAAAAGGAAAACATTATTTTCCTCCCGGTGGACCATGTAGAAACGACAGATTTTGAACTGAACCCCACCGCGAGAGAGCGGCTGATCCGTACCGGAAAAGATCAGGCACAAGAATTCCTTAAATATTGGCCAAACTAAAAACCGGGCTAGTTTTAAAAACTAGCCCGGTTTTTTCTTTTTGATTTATTTCCATCAATAACCCGCAAATGGGACGGGCGCTTATTCGATTTCTTTTTCAGTGAAAACGGCTGCGAACGTTTAGAAGGAGATTTTGGTTTGTTTTGCTGGCTGCTGTATTTAACTTTCGATTGCTTAACCGCCTGTTTATACTTTTTAGTTTCGTTTGACGGTGTTCGCTTTTTGAAAAAAACGAAGTACATGACCGCAAAAATGGCAATACCAAACCCGAGCATTGTAAATATACTGGTCAGAAAAGAGGCTGTATTGGTAAACAACTGTGTGACAACACCAATAACGGCCAACCCTATGATCACATAAACCAGCAAAGCACTTTTATGATTACCCATTCGGATATCCTCCTTTCACGCTTTTAATACTGCTATTATACCTATACCACGATTAACGCGATTTTTATCATTTTCTTTAAAATTTTTTTTGCTATTTATCATTGTTTCCGTTCCTGTACAAAATATGCACAATTTACCAAGGTATTTTATACTTCTTATTTTACTAGAAAATCCTCTTTAAAACCAGTTAATTGCCCATGAAATCGGATGATTGGTTTTGCGGTATTCGGTAACAATAAACATGGAGGTGTTTCGAATGGAAAACCAGGATCAACGTCTGGAACAGAATAAACAGGAAGAACCGGTCAGCATTTTATCCCGTTCATTGCTGACGGGGTTTATCGGAGGACTATTGGGAGGATTTTTTGGTGTGGTGTTATACTACTTTAACTTTTCCGAGGTGGCCCCGAAGAGTTATCTGCTTCGTTCCTGGCTAACGGCAAGCTGGATTGACGGCTGGTTGGGAACGGTTTTATCTATTTTGATGATTGGCGTCATATCTCTGTTGACGGCGTTTATTTACTTCATACTGTTTAAGAAGGTCAATTCACTCTGGATGGGCGTCGCATATGGGATCGTTTTATGGTTCGTTGTGTTTTATATCATTCAGCCAATCTTTCCGAATATCCCTCCATTGGGGGACTTGAATGCAAATACGATTGTTTCGACAATCTGTTTATATATATTATACGGTACTTTTATTGGATATTCCATATCTTATGATTATACTGATACGCTGTATAAATTAAGAGCTGAAAAGGAACGTGGAACTGAATGATAACCCTTTGATTATTCAATCGCTTTAGTTTGTGATAAACTTAAATAGTCCATAACTAGTATATTGGTAAAGGGAATGAATCAACACATGAACCGTCTTTTGCTGATGAATGGCCCGAATATTAACTTATTGGGAAAACGGGAAAAGGAAATCTATGGAGCGTTTACTTTACAGACGATTGAAGAAAAAATCACTGAATTAGTGGAAGAATACGGCGGTAAACTGGACTGCTTTCAGTCAAATCATGAAGGAGAATTGATTGACCATTTGCACCAGGCAAATGAAAAATCGTATGATGGGATTATTTTCAATCCTGCTGCTTACACCCATACAAGCATTGCATTAAGGGATGCGATTACCGCAATTGACACTCCGGTTATCGAAGTGCATATTTCAAACGTGCATAAGCGTGAGACGTTTCGCCATCAGTCCATGTTGGCGGCCGTTTGTTATGGACAGATCGTCGGTTTTGGCATGGACAGCTACCGCCTGGCAGCACTTGCTTTTCTAAATAAATAGAAGGGGATGATCATATGGGGAAATTGAGTAAACTTCGCGAGAAATTACAAGAAAACAAATTGGATGCCTTATTAATTACCAGCCCAGTCAACCGGCGGTATATAACCGGTTTCACCGGGACAGCGGGTATAGCTGTCGTAAGTTTGAATGATGCACGCTTCATTACCGATTTCCGGTACATAGAACAGGCGAGCGATCAGATAACTGACTTTAAAGTTGTCGAACATAGAGGATTAATTCATGAGGAAATTAATGATCAGTTAAAGCAAATGAACGTAAAACATGTCGGATTTGAAAAGGATCATGTGGCGTACTCAACCTACCAGCAATATAATAAAGCTTTTGAGGCTGAGCTGGAGCCTGTGAGCGGGCTTATAGAGGAACTCCGTCTGATCAAATCGGAAAATGAGCTAGCGATTTTAAAACAGGCAGCCAAGATAGCTGATGACGCATTTGAGCATATTCAGGACTATATTAAACCTGGTGTTAAGGAAATTGATATCTCAAATGAACTTGAATTTTTCATGCGCAGACAGGGGGCAACATCATCCAGCTTTGACATTATTGTTGCTTCAGGATACCGTGCCGCTCTTCCGCATGGTGTTGCTTCTGACAAAGAAATCCAATCCGGCGAGCTGGTAACGATGGATTATGGAGCACTGTTTAATGGTTATTGCTCGGATACCACTCGGACAGTTGGGGCAGGAGAGATTAATAGTGAGCTTAGGACGATTTATGACACGGTCCTGGAAGCCCAGTTGCGGGGTGTGGACGGACTGAAACCAGGCATGACCGGAAAAGAAGCAGATGCTCTGACACGGAACTATATAAAAGAAAAGGGCTTTGGAGAATATTTTGGCCACTCAACAGGACATGGACTTGGCATGGAAGTTCATGAGGGACCGGCATTGTCATTCCGTTCTGATAAAAAACTGGAGCCGGGGATGGTCGTAACCGTCGAGCCTGGTATCTATATTCCAAATGTTGGCGGTTGCCGTATTGAAGATGATATAGTCATAACAGATTCAGGCAGCGAACGGCTGACATACGCAGAGAAAGAATTAATTCAACTCTAGTTAAGGAGGATTTCGGATGGTTTCGGTAAATGATTTTAAGACTGGTCTGACAATCGAAGTTGATAATGATATCTGGCAAGTAATTGATTTTCAGCATGTTAAACCGGGAAAAGGCGCCGCTTTTGTCCGGTCAAAATTGCGGAATCTGCGAAGTGGCAATACCCAGGAGAAAACCTTCCGTGCCGGTGAAAAGGTAAACCAGGCACATATTGAAAACAGGAAGATGCAGTATTTATATGCATCCGGTGACAGTCATGCATTTATGGATACAAACACTTATGAGCAGTTGGAACTGCAGACAAGTCAAATTGAAAATGAATTAAATTTCATGCACGAGAATATGGAAGTGTCTGTTGTGACTTATGAAGGTGAAGTGATTGGCGTCGAACTTCCAAAAAACGTTGAACTGACTGTAACTGAAACGGAACCCGGTTTGAAAGGAGATACAGCAAGCGGCGGAACAAAACCGGCGACGCTGGAAACCGGATATGTTGTCCAGGTTCCGCTCTTTATTAATCAAGGTGACAAATTAGTCATCAGCACAAAAGAAGGTAGCTATATATCAAGAGCTTAGATGAATCATTGAATGTTTAAGCGATCCTGCATTACAGGATCGCTTTTTTAATGGGCTTTTTATCAGCGGCCAGGTCATAATTTGCTTTTATAAACATACATTTATTAACAAGCTATTGTAAGGTGAGGATATTGAAATGGAAGAGATATTGCGCTTATTCCCCGAAAAACTAAGACAAGCTGTAAATAAAAAACTCCACAGCCGCTGGAGCGATATACAGGAGATCCGTTTCAGGCTGCAGCAGCCGCTTGAATTCGTTTTTGACAGTCATACGGAATGGCTTGATTGTATCAAACCCAACAAGAACGACAGCATATTTTTGCTGAATCAGCTCAGTGAATTTTCCTTATACCGGATGGAGGACGAATTGAGAGAAGGGTATGTCACCATTGAGGGCGGTCACCGTGTCGGTTTATCCGGGAAAGTAAATACGCTGCATGGCCAGGTGAAAGCTATCCGGCATATCACGTTTTATAATATTCGTATTGCAAAACAAACCATCGGTGCGGCTCTGCCGCTCGTCCCGTATTTGTATCCTAATCAATACGTCAATACGCTTATTATTGGTCCGCCGCAAACAGGGAAAACGACATTGATTCGCGACCTGGCCCGTCTGATTGGCTCAGGCTGGGGCAAAGCTGTAGCACATAAAGTCGGGGTTGTGGATGAGCGTTCGGAAATCGGCGGTTCAAATAAAGGCATACCTCAGCATGATTTGGGAATCAGGACCGATGTGATGGATGCCTGTCCTAAAGACGAGGGCATGATGATGATGATCAGGTCGATGTCACCTGAAGTGCTGGTGGTCGATGAAATTGGCAGCGAATCAGATGTACAGGCTTTAATGGAAGCTATCAACGCAGGAGTGGCTGTCATTTGTACCATTCACAGCAACTCGCTTGAAGCACTGAAGAAACGTCCGTCTTTACAGCCGCTTTTTGACCAGCAGGTTTTTCGGCGGTTTGTTTTATTAAACAGACAGGACAAGCCAGGTGATATTTATCGAATTTATAATGAATCTGAAGAAAATCTTTTGCAAAAATCGAGGTGCGTAACAAATGCAGTGGATTGGCGCGCTTCTTTTCATAGGCACAACAACGCTGGCAGGATTTGATATTAGTAAAAGATTGAACGAACGGCCAAAACATATCCGGCACATGAAAAATGCTTTGCAGATTTTGGAAGCAGAAATATTGTATGGTCAACTGCCTTTACCGGATGCATTTGCAACAATAGCGAAACAAATTCCGGACCCGATCAGCTCATTTTTCAATCAGTTAAATGGATCTCTGACTCATCATAACAATGATTTATCACAAGTTTGGAACAGGCATTTAGAGGAATTAATTAAGTCATCAGCATTAGATACAAATGAAGCAGAAATTTTAAAGCAGTTTGGCAGAACACTAGGTCAACACGATTTTGACCAGCAGCAAAAACATATTCATCTGACTCTTAAGCATTTGGACCGTGAACTTGATGATGCCCGGGATAACCAATATAGATACAGTAAAATGGCCAAAAGCCTGGGGCTCTTATGCGGTCTGTTTATTGTATTGCTGCTCATTTAGAGGGAAAGGGGCACTTCTATGGCTATTGATGCATCAATATTATTTCAAATTGCGGGCATTGGCATTATTGTTGCACTCATTCATACGATATTAAAGCAAATGGGGAAAGAGGAAATAGCCCAATTTGCGACACTGGTCGGTTTTATTATTGTACTGGTCATTGTGGTTAATGGCCTTTCCGATCTGTTTCAGCAGATTAAATCCGTATTCCTTTTCCAGGGGTAGTAATAAATGGATATCATACAAATCGTAGTGATTGGAATCATTGCCAGTATTCTTTACATCATTCTGAAAGAAATCAATGCATCTTTTGCGTTTTTTTTAGTTCTTACAACAGCTATTCTGATTTTTTTGGCTATCATTCAACAAATAGGTATTATTTTCAAAATGATAGAGTCACTTGCAAATAAAGCAAATGTTGATGGCATGTATATGGCAACGATTTTAAAAATCATTGGGATAGCTTATATTACCGAACTTGGAGCAAATCTCACGAGGGATGCAGGGCTCAGCTCAGTGGCAGCCAAGATCGAACTTGCCGGAAAGATATTCATCCTCTTGCTGGCTGTTCCGATTATTACTGCCGTGATCGAGGCTATATTAAGCTTCGTTTCTGCGGTTTAGGAAAGGGGTAATGGCTGCGTGATACAAAATAAGCGTGCAATCTTCATAGTCTTTTTCATTCTGCTGTTATTCCTTATGGGACATGCAACTGTTTTTGCCGAGGACAATCAAGAAGAATTGAGGCCGGATGATATCGAAAATCAGCTGCTGAATGATATTTCGCTTGACGGGATTCAATCATATTGGAAAACACTCGTAAATGATTATGGGGGATATGTCCCTGAACTGGAAAAAACAAGTATCTATGAATTTATTAAAGAGGATGGATCGTTTTCGATTGAAGATACACTATGGGGTCTTGTTGAGTATTTGCTCCATGAACTGATCCTGAATGGGAAACTATTAGGGACACTCCTGATGCTGACATTGTTTTCGACGATTTTACAAACAATGCACACCGCTTTTGAAAAAAGTGCTGTTAGTAAAATTGCTTATTTTGTTGTTTACATTGTCTTGATCTACCTGGTTTTAAACAGTTTTTATTTGGCGGTATCCTATGCCAATGACGCTATAGATATGATGAGCAGTTTCATGATTGCTTTATTGCCGCTTGTTCTCGGGATAATGGCGACTTTGGGGAATGTCATGACAGTTTCGTTTTTCCACCCGATTATTATATTCCTTATTAACGTGAGCGGAGTGCTCGTTTCAAGATTTATTCTACCTTTATTATTTTTGGCTGCTCTTTTATTAATAGTGAGCAGTTTGAATGATAACTACAAAGTTACGAATCTGGCAAATTTGTTTAAGCAAGTTGGAATGGGAACTTTGGGTGTCTTCTTAACCATTTTTTTGGGGGTTATGTCGGTACAGGGGGCAACAAGTGCTGTACAGGATGGTGTGGCGATGAAAACCACCAAATTCATTACTGGTAATTTTATCCCGGTAGTCGGAAGGACATTCACCGATGCAACTGACACTATATTAAGCGCATCTCTATTATTGAAAAATGCTGTCGGGATTGTAGGCGTGATGATTGTTGTATTGATTGCCGTATTTCCGGCGCTTAAGATTTTTGCCATTGCCCTCATCTACAAGCTGTCTGCTGCTATTCTGCAGCCAATAGGTGATGGGCCTGTCATTTCAACACTCGAAATAATCAGCAAGTATATTGTATTTATTTTGGCTTGCCTATTAGCTGTGACATTAATGTTTTTTCTGGCAATTGTCATTTTAGTGGCTGCCAGTAATATTACGATTCTCCTGCGTTAGGAGTGGAACAATGGATTTATTGATTAATTGGGTTACCCAAATCGTTATATTTTTATTGCTGGCATCTGTTGTCGACTTGCTTATACCGGTCAATTCTATGAAAAAATATGTCAAATTAGCAATGGGGCTGATCCTGATCCTCATTTTTTTAAAACCGGTTTTTTATTTATTTGATTTGGATGTAAGACAAGCACTGGAAGCGTCTTTTACAGAGATGAATCAGGAGCGGATTGAAAAAAGTGAGGCAGAAAATTTAATGAAAAAGCAAAAAAGTGAAATACAAGCCTCACAACATGCATATATTTTAGAACAAATGGCTGTCCAGTTAAAAGAATTAGCAAATAATCCCCTGCAGGAGAAGTACAGGAAAGAAATAGCGGATATCGATTTTCATTTTTCTTCGGAGACTGAACTTACATACGAAAATCTTAATGAAAATTTGGATGAGGTTAAGGTCACATTGAAGGAATCCGAACCGGGGAAGGGGGGAGTGGATGCTGTTGACGATGTAGTCATTAACACAGAGGAACCGCAAAAAGATGAATCAGACTTCGATGCAGACGGGATTAAGCAGCTGTTGCACAATGTATGGGATGTAGACAAAGAGAAAATCACCATTCTTGAGGAGGGAGGGTCATCTTGAAAAATCTTTTTAAAAAAATATTAAGGCAGTCAGATTCATCGGACAAGGTTTCCAAAAAGACCGGCTACATTTTTGTAATAGGGCTAATTGGACTACTGCTGCTTATTATAGGCAACGTATTTTCATCCGGTGACGAAAATGACGCTCCATCAATGAATTATGATCCTTCAGAAAATGCAAAAGAACAGAGCACAGATGAAACATTTTCAAATAAATCATCCAAAACGTCAGATGTAAAGGAAATAGAAGGGAGCTATGAAGACGATCTCAAGAACATGCTGAATAAAATAGAAGGTATTTCAGAAGCAGAGGTGATGGTCAATCTTGATTCAACCAAAGTAAAAGTTTATGAAAAAAATCTGATCACCGGACAGCAAGTGACGGAGGAATCGGATACAAATGGCGGGACCAGGGACATCGAAGACAGCCAAAAAGAAACACAGGTTGTCCTGGTAAATCAGGGGGATAAAGAAGTTCCGCTGCTTATCCGTACAGACAAACCAGAAGTAAGAGGTGTCTTTGTTGTCGCGAAAGGAGTCGATCATGCAACGGTTGAAAAGCGGGCAGTAGAGGCAATTTCACGCGTGCTTGATGTTCCGACACACAGAGTTTCTGTAATGCCAAAAAATTAGGAGGGAGTAAACATGTTAAAAAAACAAACAGTATGGCTTTTAACAATGTTAAGTTTAATGATTGTACTGAGTGTCTATTATATGACATCACCCGGAAATGGCGGAGATCTTGCTTATGTCAACAAGGATGAAAATAATCAGGAGGAAACTGCTTCTTCGGATGCCGAGGATGGGAAATCAGCTAAAGGTGGGAAAGAGGCCAATGTGAATGACATATCCAATGTAGGTGATGATCAGTTATTTACGACGATTCGAATGGAAATTCAGGATGAGCGCAGTGAGACTAAAGACCGGTTGGATGATGTCGTTGCTTCAAGTACCGCAAGTGTGGAAGAAAAAAACCAAGCCAGAGACGAAATGAATCAGCTTGATGAGATCTCAAGCAAAGAATCGGTCCTGGAAAACTCCATTATGGCAGCAGCTGACTACAATGATGTGCTTGTCCGTCATGAAGATGATAAAGTTCATGTTCACGTTAAGGAAAAAGAGCAATTAAGCAATTCCGAAGTCGTTAATATTATGCAGATGGTAAAAGATGAATTTGGAGAAATAACGGTCGATGTCATCCATCAGTCAGTTGAAGGCTAGTCAGGCATATGCACGATAAAACCGGGTTCTAAACACCCGGTTTTTCTTATGATATAAGAAAGTATAAATTTTTGGCTTTATGAATGCTTTATCAAAAATTGCCACGTCTGGCTCCAGCGCCCAGCGACTAGCGTGACTTCCTTCACCTCCGTCCGATAAGTCAACAGCGATTTCAGAAGTTCAAGGAAGGCCGACTAAACCCGGGCTTTGCGCCCAACGTCGGCATACCCCCTATGAGGGGGCATGTTTCCTTTATCTCCTGCAGCCAGTGGAGCAGATCGGCTAAAACCGCCGCAATGCGCGGCAACGCCGACCCACCTGCAGCGCTGAGCGCAGTCCGTACGTCGCTAAACGGGCGCCCCGAGCCTTTGTTCTGTCCGTATAAATTCGCATAAACTTAAGAAGATTGGTATAATGGACTTTGTTGGAAACGTTTTACGTAAATGGCTATTCAAAAGTACAGGTTGATGTTTTGATTAAATTTATCGTAAAATGTTAAAAGGCATTATAAGTTCCTGTTATAAATTTGTAAACAAAGGAGTGCCAGATATGTTAAAAGTACAGGAAATACGTGAACTGATTAAATTAGTAGATCAATCAGCTATTGATGAATTTACCTATGAAACAGACGGTACGACGGTTTCAATGAAAAAATCAGGCAACAATTCGGCAGCTGCTGTGAACACTGATACAGCAGCAATACCTGAACAGCCTGCCGAGCCGGTTAAGATTGCTGAGCCGGAGATTCAGACAGAACAAAAAGAAAACAATACACCGAAAGAAGAACCAGCTCCTGAAAAAGCTGCACATGGAGACAAGGAAATTGTGTCGCCTATGGTCGGCACCTTTTATGCTAAACCGACTCCTGAAAGTGATACATATGTGAAAAAGGGATCAACGGTTGAAGCAGATACAGTTGTTTGTATTGTAGAAGCTATGAAATTGTTTAATGAAATTGAAGCTGAAACATCCGGTGAAATCACGGAATTATTGGTTGAAGATGGTGAATTGGTGGAATACGGCCAACCATTATTCAGAGTAAAGACAGTATAGGGGGATGTCGCGGGTGATTAATAAACTGCTGATTGCAAATAGAGGAGAAATAGCGGTACGCATCATACGGGCCTGCAAAGAAATGGATATTACAACAGTTGCTGTTTACTCTGAAGCAGATAAAGATGCATTACATGTTCAGCTGGCTGATGAAGCTTATTGCATAGGGCCTGCACTCAGTAAAGACAGTTACTTAAACTTTACGAACATCATGAGTGTTGCGACACTGACAAATATTGATGCCATTCATCCCGGCTATGGATTTCTGGCTGAGAATGCTGACTTCGCAGAGATTTGCAAAGCATGTAATATCACATTTGTCGGGCCTCCTGCTGAAGCGATTCAAAAGATGGGGATCAAAGACGTTGCAAGGGAAACGATGAAAGCGGCGGATGTGCCGATTGTACCGGGGTCTGAGGGTGTCATTGAAAGTGAGGATGAAGCAATTCAGATTGCCGGAAAGATAGGCTATCCGCTTATCATAAAAGCAACTGCCGGCGGGGGCGGTAAAGGAATACGTGTTGCCGAATCTGAGGAAGATCTGATTAAGGGCATACGTGTGACTCAGGAAGAAGCTGAAAAATCGTTTGGTAATCCAGGAGTTTACCTAGAAAAATTCATTGAAGATTTTCGGCATGTGGAAATTCAGGTTCTCGCCGATCAGCACGGAAATGTCGTACACCTGGGAGAAAGGGATTGTACCATCCAGCGGCGTCTTCAAAAATTAATAGAGGAAACACCTTCACCTGCTTTAACACCTGATATACGGGAGAAGATGGGTGAATCCGCCGTAAAAGCTGCCAAAGCAGTTGACTATGTCGGCGCTGGCACAATCGAATTTATCTTTGACCGAAAAAGCCAATCATTTTATTTCATGGAAATGAATACACGTATCCAGGTAGAGCACCCCGTAACTGAAATGGTAACCGGTGTTGACTTAATTAAGGAACAGATAAACATTGCCAATAACGAAAAACTCCCATTTCGGCAGGAGAATATTGAGTTCGAGGGCTGGGCTATGGAATGCCGTATAAATGCTGAAAGCCCATTTAAAAATTTCATCCCGTCCCCCGGTAAAATTGACTTGTATCTGCCACCGGGCGGACTGGGAGTGCGAGTTGATTCGGGTGCCTACCCAGGTTACAGCATACCGCCTTTTTACGATTCAATGGTCGCAAAATTGATTACGTACGGAAAAACGAGAAAAGAAACCATTGACAGGATGAAGCGTTCACTTGATGAGTTTGTTGTTGAAGGTGTTGATACAACGATTCCATTTCACCGTCAGATAATGGACCATGCTGTTTTTGTGAATGGTGACTTTAATACAAAATTCCTTGAGGAAAATCCGATTACAGAAAAGGATGATTGAAGATGAGCGAACAGCCTTTGCTGAATGTAAGTGATGGTTCGAACCTAGGAAAAGTCGAGATTGCTCCGGAAGTGATTGAAGTCATTACTGGCATTGCGGCATCTGAAGTGGAAGGTGTGTCCTCAATGCGCGGTAATTTTGCAACAGGCGTCGTTGAACGATTTGGGAAAAAATCACACGGTAAAGGCGTTAAAGTCGATCTGACTGAAAACGGTATCCTTATTGACTTGTTTGTTGTTTTAAATTTTGGCGTCTCCATACCTAAAGTGGCGCAGCAGCTTCAGGAAAATATTCGGCAGACACTTAAAAATATGACAGCGCTGGAAATTGATGAAATCAATGTTCATGTCGTTGGAATTCAGATGGAAGATACAGAAGAAACCGAATAAAAATGGAAGGTCAAAAGAGTCATTTCTTTTGGCCTTTCTTTGTTATATATAATGTTATATATATTTTGGCTCTGCCAATTTATTTGTATAGAAAGAGTCATATCCGGTTCCGGCGCCCAGCGGCTGGTTTGCTTTCTTCACCTCTGTCCAATAAGTTAACATCGATTTCCTCCGGTCACCGTGTTTCCTTTATCTGCTGCGGTGCAATCCAGCACATACGCGCTAACGGGCGCTTGCGCTCTTGTTATTAATGGAATCAGGTTGTTCTAGCTTTTCGGTTTATAATCGTGTTATGATTTGTGTGAGATACAAGTCAAAGGAGTTATACACGATGAACAGGCACGCGGCAAGAGAAAAAGCAATGCAAATATTATTTCAACTGGATATGAATGACAAAGCTCCCGAACAGGCCATGAACGATCACCCTGAATCATTGGGGACTGATGATTATTTAAAAGATCTTGTTGAAGGAGTGGCCGGCCAAAAATATAATATTGATCAAAGGATAGCTGAACATCTGGAAAAATGGTCAATGGATCGCGTGGCCTCTGTGGAAAAAACAATATTGCGTATCGCTGTTTATGAGATCAAATTCAGAGAAGACATACCGCAAAATGTGGCGATTAATGAAGCGGTGGAACTTGCTAATTTATACGGTGATGAGAAATCGGGAAAATTTGTAAATGGCGTGTTATCAAAAATAGCAGCATAAATAGATAATGTCTGCCTATTTAAAGAGAGGGGAATGGATGTTATGACGGCACAGATAATTGATGGAAAAGAGCTTGCACATAAACTGCGGAGTGAAATGGCGGAGGAAGTGGCACAGCTAAAAGAGAAAGGAATCACGCCTCATTTGACAGTGATTATAATTGGAGATGATCCTGCATCGAAATCCTATGTGAACGGAAAAAAGAAAGCGTCAGGCCAAACAGGTATCTCTTCCGACATAATTGAAATGCCATCGTCAGTATCTGAACGGGAGCTTCTTGAGAAAATCGACATGCTTAATAATGAGGATCATGTTCATGGCATCCTTGTACAACTTCCGCTCCCGGATCATATAAATGAACAGCATATTATCGAAGCGATAAGCCCTCATAAAGATGTTGACGGATTTCACCCAATAAGCATTGGAAAAATGATGACAGGTGATGATACGTTTTTTCCGTGCACCCCGTTTGGGATTTTAACCATGCTGCACTCTTACGGCATCCAAATAGAGGGTAAACATGCGGTTGTCATTGGACGAAGCAATATAGTCGGCAAGCCGGTGGGACAATTGCTGCTGAACGAACATGCAACAGTTACATACTGTCACTCGAGAACAAAAGAAATGACAAACTATACCAAAAACGCAGATATTCTGGTTGTTGCAATCGGAAAACCGGATGTGATTCGTGCTGAGCACATTAAAAAAGGCTCGGTCATAATTGATGTAGGCATCAACCGTATGGATGACGGTAAGCTTAGCGGTGATGTGGATTTTGCATCCGCAGCCGAAAAAGCATCTCACATAACGCCTGTCCCAAAAGGGGTAGGGCCAATGACGATTACGATGCTGCTGCAAAATACAATTAAGGCTGCTAAAGGACTGTCTGGCATTGGAAGGTAAATATTTAACAGTCACAGCACTGACAAAATACATAAAGCGTAAACTTTCAGCAGACCCTCATTTAAAGAACATCTGGCTGAAAGGCGAAATATCGAATTTTAAACACCACAGCCGGGGTCATATGTATTTAACAATCAAAGACGATCGTGCCCGTATCCAGGCTGTCATGTTTGCAGGCAATAACCGCAGATTGAAATTCAGACCGGAGAATGGCATGAACGTGCTAATTCACGGAGATATCGGTGTGTTTGAACAATTTGGCCAATATCAGCTGTACATTCAGCAAATGGAACCGGACGGAATCGGCTCGCTGTATTTGGCATTTGAACAGTTAAAGGAAAAACTGCATAAACAAGGCTACTTCAATGAGGATTATAAAAAAAGCCTTCCAAAATTCCCTGAAAATATCGGTGTGATCACATCACCTACAGGGGCTGCTGTGCGAGATATCATTACAACCATCAAGCGGAGATATCCTATTGTACAGACGACTATTATCCCGGTGCTTGTTCAGGGTGAAAATGCCCCAGGTTCAATTGCAGATGCCATTAGCAGAGCAAATGAAGAGACAAATTGCGATGTATTAATTGTAGGAAGAGGCGGCGGTTCAATAGAAGAACTTTGGGGCTTTAATGAAGAGGCAGTGGCGAATGCTATTTTTCATTCTCATATTCCAGTAATATCTGCAGTAGGCCATGAAACCGATATTACCATCAGTGATTTTGTTGCTGATGTACGAGCACCTACGCCTACAGGTGCAGCTGAAATCGCGGTGCCATCCCAGCTGGATCTTGCAGATAAAATCAATGGCATGCGGCGTTCGCTGACAAGGGTAATCACAGATCAGTTAACGGCTTCAAAACAAAATTTAAACCGCATGAAACAGTCGTATGCCTTTCGTTATCCTGAGCAGTTAATCACACAAAAAGAACAGGAATTGGATAAATATATGGAGCGGCTTGGGAAAGCATACCAGCTAGAATGGAAGCGAAAGTATGAGTCATTGACACATTTGAATTCAAGGCTGGTAGCATTGCACCCCAGACAACAAATTGAGCGTACAGACAAAGAATTGAAGCAGCTCACAAAACAAATGACTTATTTGATGACTAGTCACTTGGAGCAACATTCGGACAGGCTGCAAAAAGCACTTGAAAAACTGTCACTGCTTAATCCGCTTGAAACAATGAAACGCGGTTATGCCATAACTTATTCTGCGACAGGAGATTTGATCAAATCAGTTAAATCAGTATCTGAAGCAGAGCAAATTTCCGTAAAACTGGCGGATGGCACACTTAATTGTCATATATTGGATATAAAGGAGGAGAGCAATGGAAGAGGAGAATAGCCTCTCATTTGAAGAGGCAATGCTGCAGCTGGAAAAAATCGTGGAAAAACTGGAACAAGGGGATGTTCCTCTGGAAAAAGCTATTTCGTATTACCAGGATGGGATGAAACTTTCCAAATTGTGCGGTGACAAGTTAACCAATGTTCAAGAACAGATGACTAAAATCATGAACGAGCAAGGGCAATTTGAAACGTTTGAAGTACAGGAGGAAGAATGATCGTGCAGCATGAACTTAATCACTTCATCAATACAAACAGGGAAAAGATTCAACAGGAACTTACGCATCATTTGCATCAGCTGGATATACCGGAACAGCTGAAGAATTCGATGATCTACTCTGCGGAAGCAGGAGGAAAGCGGTTAAGGCCGATACTTTTAATAGCAAGCTTTAACGCTTACAGCGATGATGTCAGTAAAGTGCTTTCTTCGGCCGTTGCATTGGAATTGATTCATACGTATTCCCTGATTCATGATGATTTGCCGGCAATGGATGATGACGATGTGCGGCGTGGGCACCCGACAAATCATATAAAGTTTGATGAAGCAACCGCTATTTTGGCTGGTGATGCGTTATTGACTTTCAGTTTTGAACTGATTGCAAATGACGTTTATTTAACAGATAACCAAAAGGTACAGCTCATTCAGCTGTTTTCGAAAGCAAGCGGTCCAAAAGGTATGGTAGCCGGACAGATTCTCGATATGGAAGCGGAGAAAAAAGCTGTGACTCTGGAAGAGCTGGAAACAATTCATGCACTCAAAACAGGCGAATTATTCCGTTTTGCGATTCGATCAGGAGCATATCTGGGAGAGGCAACCCGCGAACAAATTGCTCATTTGGATAAATTCGCCCATTTTCTCGGCCTCATTTTTCAGATTCAGGATGACATATTGGATGTAACCGGAGATGCTGAAAAAATCGGTAAACCAGTTGGCAGTGACGAGACAAATGAAAAAAATACTTATGTTAAACTTTTGGATATTGACGGGGCAGTTGAAAAGAAAGAATACTATGTAAGCAAAGCAAAGAAGGAACTGTCTGAAGCAAATGCCGATGCATCTTATCTGATGGCACTTGTTGACTATTTAAGTAATCGTGACCACTAACTTTTAATAGTATAATTTAAAATGATATGTTATAATTAAATTATAAGAGGAATGGTGCAGTATTCTAGTCAGCCCTCCGTTCCTGAAGGCGGGCCTAAAAATCCGCTAAAGGGCATATCGATGAAGTTCCTTGTGCCGGCTTGAGGCGCCCAGCCTTGGGTCGGTGCTGGGAGTTAAGGTTTTCGGGCGATCCGCAAAGGCATGTGGGCGTTGACCCGATTACCGTGGAGGCCCATATCTGTCGTGTAATCTAAGCCTAGGTTGCATTATGGAATGGGGTATGAACCTGTGTAATAGGGTGAGGGTGACCTTATTTACAGCGTAGCCTGCCTTGAGTGGTGATGAGGGAATTAGAGTTTAATGCAGTCCAAATGGCCATTGGATTGTTTTGGTGTCTCTATGAAATCATCCCTGCAAAAGAGGATAGGGGGCGGTTAAAGGCTGCCGAGGAAAACTCCTAGACTGTTCATTGACGTTTAAAGGGCATTATAGTGCGGACTAAGTGGCAATCCAGTCCGGCATTCGGAAACGGTGTCGAGGCGGATTTAAAGGGGAACCGCCCCTATGGCAACATTGGGTATCCGCTTGGGAAAACCTACTGGACCTAAGCCGCAGTTTTTACCTTTTAAATGACCATTCCTGCTCATACATATCTTTTTTAATAGGGGTTAAAATGAATCCGCAAATGAAAAAATCCTTAAAATTCAGTGTTACTATTGCCGTTATCACGTTCGTGCTAGCGGCTATTTTTTCAGTTGTTTCCGAATCTGTCCTCAGCAATGTTATCTGGATAATCGGATTACTTATTGTTTTTGTCATAGTATTTATAGGTGTCATTTTTGATATGATGGGAATAGCTGCAACTGCGGCTGTCGAAAAACCATTTCATGCAATGGCAGCCGAAAAAGTAACCGGTGCAAAAGAGGCTGTTAATATTATCCGTAACGCTGACAAATTTGCCAGTTTTTGCAATGATGTTATTGGAGACATATCCGGTGTTGTCAGTGGTACAGCATCAGCAACTGTCGTATTGCAGATATCCAATATAGCCGGCAGCGGTGAGGGGTCCGCTTTTCAAATTACGTTATCCGTTGTTCTGACAAGTCTTGTTGCGGCTTTAACAGTCGGCGGTAAAGCCGTTGGTAAGTACACAGCCATGAACGCATCAACAAAAATCATTTTTTTTGCCGGAAAAGCAGTTGCATTTATTGAAAAGAACTTTAAAATTCGTTTGATCCCCAACGGAACGAAAGAAGCTAAAAAATAAAACCTGATCATATTCGATAAAAACTTAACAATAAAGGATTTAAATGATGACAAAAAAACGTTTGGACGTTCTGCTGGTGGAACGGGATTTGGCAGATACCAGAGAAAAAGCGAAACGGATGGTCATGGCAGGTCTAGTTTTCAGCGAACAGGAGCGCCTTGACAAGCCGGGTGTTAAAGTCGATGAATCCATTCCATTGCACGTCAAAGGAAAATTATTACCATATGTCGGCCGTGGCGGTTTGAAACTCGAAAAGGCACTGGCTGATTTTTCTATAAATGTCAAAAATCGGATTATGATGGATGTTGGTTCATCCACAGGTGGTTTTACCGATTGTGCACTGCAGCATGGTGCACGGCTTTGTTATGCGATCGATGTCGGTTATAATCAGCTCGATTGGAAATTGCGAAATGACGATCGGGTAGTCGTGATGGAACGGACAAATTTCCGCTATGTTACACCTGATATGATTCAGCATGGCTGGCCGGATTTTGCGACAATTGATGTATCGTTTATTTCCCTTAGACTCATATTGCCAGTTCTGAATCAGCTGCTTAACAGCGGGAGCGATGTAATTGCTTTAATAAAACCCCAGTTTGAAGCAGGGCGTGATCAGGTTGGCAGCAAAGGGATTATCCGTGATAAAGCTGTACATTTAAATGTACTGAAGGAGACTGTAACATTTGCCCGCCGGCAGGGGTATCAATTGCTTGACCTGACATACTCACCGATTACAGGCGGCGACGGCAATATTGAATTTTTGACACATTTGGGCTGGAAGACAGATCAGGCAGAATTCAATAATAGCGATGCCGGATTACAGGATTTAGTGAAAAAAGCCCACCAAACGTTTAAGTGAAGTTCTGGAGGCATTTTATGAGTAAAATTCAACGCCATATTAAAATACGCGAACTGATAACAGAAAATGAAATAGATACACAGGACGAGCTTGTCGATGAGCTGAAATCACGGGGCTATAATGTCACGCAAGCGACAGTTTCACGTGATATCAAGGAGCTGCATCTTGTAAAGGTACCTTCGTCCAGCGGCCATTATAAATACAGTTTGCCTGCGGATCAGCGGTTTAATCCGCTAGAAAAATTGAAGCGCTTAATTAGAGATGCTTTTGTAAAGATTGAGCATACCAGCCATTTTATTGTTTTAAAAACATTGCCGGGCAATGCCCACGCGATTGGTGTGCTGATTGATAACCTGGAGTGGGATGAAATCATGGGCACCATATGCGGTGATGATACATGTCTGATTATTTGCAGGACTGAAAATGATTCAGCTGTTATTGAGCAGCGTTTCCTGGGTATGCTTTAATCGTGGGGTGACAAATGTGCTGACAGAATTATCGATCCAGGATTTTGCTATTATTAATAAAATCTCCATCACTTTCAATGAAGGTCTTACGGTTTTGACCGGTGAAACAGGTGCGGGTAAATCGATTATTATTGATGCCGTTCAACTCCTGGCCGGCGGACGCGGTTCAGTCGAATATGTGAGGCATGGTGCAAACAAAGCACAAATGGAAGGTCTGTTTATTTTAGATACGAACAAACATCAAATATATGAGACAGCAAATCAATATGGAATTGAAGTGCAGGATGGAATGGTTGTGCTGCACCGTACAATAACATCCGGCGGAAAGAGTATTTGCAGGGTAAATGGCAAATTAGTCACGCTGGCAATTCTTAAAGAATTCGGCAAGCAGTTGATTGATGTCCACAGCCAGCATGAAACCCAGTCATTATTGGATCCGGATAATCATATACAGTTATTGGATTTGTATGATAAGGAGCGTATAGCAAATGCGAAACAGGAATACGTACACTTATATGAAAAACTTACTGCATTACAAAAGCGATACAGGGAATTAAGTGAAAATGAACAGGAGATATCGCAGCGTCTTGATTTATTAAATTTCCAGCACAACGAAATTGAACAAGCCAACCTGGTTCCGAATGAAGATGACGAGCTGGAAGAAGAACGCAGTCAATTGGCCAATTTTGAGCGTATTTATAATGGTTTGCAGGATGCTTATTACGCACTTTATGGTGAACAAAAAGGACTTGAATGGCTGAATATGGCCAATCAATCACTTCAGAACAGCAAAGAATATGATTCGTTCCTTAACGAAAAAGCCGAAAAGATGTCGAATCATTATTTTTTAATTGAAGAACTGATGTATGAGCTGCGAAGCTATGCAGATACTTTGGAATATGACCCGCAGCGCCTGAATGAGATTGAATCAAGGTTGAATGAGATCAGCCGATTAAAGAAAAAATATGGCTCAACAGTCAATGAAATTTTAGAATATCTTGGAAAAATTGAAGAAGAAATCGAACAGATTACAGATAAAGATTCACACTTGACAAACCTGGATGAACAAATTAAAGAAACGTACGAGGATACCTATCTGGAAGCAAAACAGCTGCATGATCTGCGCGAAAAAGCTGCTCAGGCTTTAACGAAAAATATCCATCAGGAATTAAAGGACCTTTATCTGGAAAAAACATCTTTTTCAGTTTCCTTTGATACTAAGATAAATCAGGGAGAACGGACAAACCTGCATCACAATGGATTTGATTATATTCAGTTTCAGATAGCAACAAATCCCGGTGAGCCGCTGAAGCCGCTGCATAAAGTTGCTTCGGGCGGTGAGCTCTCACGGATTATGCTTGCATTAAAAGAAATCTTCGCAAGGCATCAGGGAATAACGAGTGTCATCTTTGATGAGGTGGATACCGGTGTCAGCGGCCGAGTGGCTCAGGCAATTGCTGAAAAGATTCAGCAGATTTCCGGTCAGTCACAAGTTTTGTGTATCACGCACCTGCCGCAAGTGGCAGCTATGGCTGATACACATAAATTAATTCAGAAACAGGCAAAAAATAACCGCAGTTCAACGGTTGTCAAGGAATTATCCAAAAGCGAAAAAATCGATGAATTAGGTCGCATGATTACTGGTGCCAAATTAACGGATACCGCAAAAGATCACGCCACGGAAATGCTCGAATTAGCCGATAATTATAAAAAAAATCATGGATAAAGTATTGCAAAAAGCCAGAAGCTATAATATCTGGCTTTTTTTATTATAGGTCGTTCAAAAGTCCGGTAAAATGACCTATCATATTTCCTTGTGTTTCTCGAACCTTGGAAAAGAAAACACTAACGCCCGTGTGCGATGCGGATTCAGCGAAGCATTCCTTGTGCTCGGAGCTGTGCCGCCCAGAACTCACCGGTCCTTTTATCCTCCTTTTTGAACACGTTACATATATGCATTTATTGCACAGGAAATGTTACACATCTTTTCTTGATTTTCACCAGTTTAAAACAGGTTCCGTTCGGTCAGATTAGAAATACAGAGAGAGAAAATTAAATGGTGTGGGGTTAGGAAGAGGAGAGTGAATTGGGTGAAAGATCATCGGAAAATCAGGTTATTGACAGGAATTCTGCTTCTCATAACTGTTTTGGCAGTACCTTTTATTGCACCAGTCAGCCATTACCTTTCCATTCCTAATCAAATTGTGGCTTTTGATGACTCGTCGGCACCTATAAGTGTTCCTGCAATCGGTGAAAACGTATCTGTTGCTTCCCCGGACAAGACGCTGCAGGCAATTGATTCTACAGATTTTTATGCGAAAGAAACCGGGAATAGTGAACTGATTTATCAGGCTGCAGGTCTTCCGATAAAGAAAGTGGATGTGTCAGTACTGGAAGATATTAAAGTTGTTCCCGGAGGCCAATCAATTGGGGTGCAGCTTCATACACTCGGAGTGCTCGTCGTTGGTCATCATCAAATTGAAGGTACAGACGGAATGATTTCACCGGGCGAGGAAGCAAATATTGAAGTGGGTGATGTCATTTTAAAAATAAATGGCGAGAAGATTAAGGAAATGGAAGATGTTAAACCATTTGTAAAAGAGGCCGGAAAAAAAGATAAATCATTGGATATTACTCTCAAACGTGATGATGAAACCATTGAAACAACATTGACCCCGATAAAAGACAAAAAAGAGGAAGAATACCGAATTGGGCTGTATATCCGTGATTCGGCTGCGGGTATTGGAACCATGACATTTTATGATCCCGAAACCAAAAACTACGGGGCACTTGGTCATGTCATTTCCGATATGGACACACAGGAGCCAATTGAGATCCATAACGGATCTATTGTCCGTTCGAATGTCACCTCGATTGAAAAAGGTAATAACGGCACCCCCGGTGAAAAGCAGGCGAAGTTTTCAGTTAAGGACAAAAAGATTGGAAACATTACTAAAAACAGTCCGTTTGGGGTTTTCGGACAATTGAACAAACCAATATCGAATGGCGAATACGACAAACCAATGCCAATCGCATTGTCACATGAAGTCAAAGAAGGACCGGCAAAAATTTTAACCGTTCTCGATGGAGAGAAAGTTGAGGAATTTGATGTAAAAGTTGTAAGCAGTGTTCCACAAAAAGTTCCGGCAAAAAAGGGAATGGTCATTCAAATAACCGATGAAAAACTTTTGAATGAAACCGGCGGGATTGTTCAGGGAATGAGCGGCAGTCCAATAATCCAGAACGGAAAAATAATTGGTGCTGTAACACATGTATTTGTGAATGATCCGACAAGCGGTTACGGTGTTCATATTGAATGGATGCTTCAGGAGGCAGGAATAGAAGTAAAAGAAGAGGAAACAAATCAGGACAAGGCCAGCTGAAAAAAATGACTTGTTATAGGAAAATTTTTCTATAGCAAGTCATTTTTTATCTGGTTTATGCTATAATACCTACAAAGATTTTTCGACAAATAAGAAATTATCTTGTCAAAAATTATCAAATATAATCGATATTTAAAGTAAATTTGAATAAAAATAAGGAAATCAAAAAAAAATTAAAGTTTTTTAAATAAAAGAAGGATATTTGAATCCTGTGTCGAATATATAACGTGGAGAAAGCTCGAATTAAAGGAGGAACTTTTGTGGGAAATATTTCAGTTTGTTTAGTGGATGATAACAGGGAACTCGTCCAATTAATGGAGGAGTATTTCGGAGAGCAGGATGATATTGAGGTTATAGGGACAGCCTACAATGGACGGGAATGCTTGGATATGCTCGAAGAATTGGAACCGGACGTACTCGTTTTGGACATTATTATGCCGCATATTGATGGGCTTGGTGTATTGAATACAATACGCAGTGAAGCACGGGATCATGATCCAAACGTTATTATGCTGACAGCTTTCGGCCAGGAAGAAGTCATGAAGAAAGCAGTGGATTTAGGGGCATCATACTTTATTTTGAAACCATTTGAATTGGACAATTTGGCGGAGCAGATCCGTCAGGTAGAGGGTACCGATACTGCAAAGCAGACATCATCGAAGAAGTCCAGCGGCAAAGAGCGCAAGAAAAAAGATTTAGAGGCAAATATCACAAATATCATACATGAAATTGGCGTCCCTGCACATATAAAGGGTTACATGTATTTAAGGGAAGCGATTACGATGGTTTACAATGATATTGAACTTCTGGGATCGATTACCAAAGTCTTATATCCTGATATTGCCAAGAAGTATAATACAACAGCATCACGGGTAGAGCGGGCGATACGTCATGCGATTGAAGTTGCCTGGAGCCGCGGAAATGTTGAATCAATTTCAGCACTGTTCGGTTATACGGTTAATATTTCAAAAGCCAAGCCGACCAACTCCGAGTTCATCGCTATGGTCGCTGACCGTTTACGGCTTGAACATAAGGCGAGTTAAATATCATATAAAAAAACTGTATGCGGATGCCCGCATACAGTTTTTATTAGCCAAAGAATTTTTGGTAAAGTGACCTGACGGCTAAATCGAGTTTATCTTTCCGGATACCGAACATTACGGATACCTCTGAAGATCCCTGGTTAATCATCTCGATACTTATATTGGCTTCAGCGAATGCCGCTGCTGATTTTTCAGCAATGCCAACTGCGCTCATCATACCCTCTCCGACAACCATAATCATGGCGAAACCGTAATCGATTGAAATGGTTTCAGGGTTTAACTCGCTTTTAATTCGATTTATCACATTAATTTCTTTTTCAGCGGTCAACTGACTGTCCCGAATAATAACGGACATATTATCAATTCCGGAAGGAGCATGCTCGAAGGAAATTTCCTCATCCTCCAGAATTTGCAACAATCTACGTCCAAAACCGATTTCCCGGTTCATAAGATATTTACTCACGTATAAATTGGAAAATCCTGTATCACTGGCAATTCCGACGACACATCTGGTATGAGGATCTTTGTCAGAAACAATCATCGTACCGGGACTGGCCGGATTGTTGGTGTTTTTGATGCACACCGGTATTTCCGCTTGAAACGCAGGCATAAGTGCCTCGTCATGAAATACACCGAAACCGGAATATGATAATTCACGCATTTCCTTATATGTCAAGGTCGTTATTTTTTCAGGATTGCTGACGATTGTCGGGTTGACGGCATATACTGAATCAACATCCGTGAAATTCTCATACAAGTCCGCCTGAACTCCTGCAGAAACAATGGATCCGGTGATGTCTGAGCCGCCTCTGGAAAAAGTCATTAACCCGCCATCTTTTGTGAATCCGAAAAATCCGGGTATGACTAAAATCCCGTCCTGCTTACGCATCTCGTACAATTTAGCGAAGCTTTCAGGCAGCACCTGTGCATTTCCGGGTTCATTGCTGACAATAATTCCCGCATCTTTCGGATTAACATAATGAGCATTCAGCCCCATTGTTTTTAGATATTCACTCACTATTTTTGCGCTGCTGTCCTCACCGATTGATTTCAGTCCATCTGCTTTGATCCGGTCTCCCGCATTATTGTTTAATGTGTTTTGGATCGACTGTTCAATGTCAGCGAGAATCGACTGCGGAAGTTCAAGCTTATTGACAATTTCCGAAAATCTTTCCATTATTTCCTTGAACTTTTTTTCATAGGATTTGTTATTGAGTACCAGTTCGCTTAACTCAATCAAGAGATCGGTTATCTTGACATCATCTTCAAACCGTTTTCCCGGTGCTGACACAACGATAAATTTCCGGTCGGTATCATCCTCGATGATTGAACCGGCTTTTTTAATCTGTACATCATTAGCAACAGAACTTCCCCCGAATTTTACAACTTTCATGCGACACCTCTCCAATGGTAAATTGTTTTAAAATCATCATCTTCCATCATTTACGTTTTCGTTTGTTCTTTTGATTCTTTCTATCACGGTACACAATAAATCCGGTAATAAATGCAAGACCGCCAAGAAATAAAAGAAATCCAGCAATAAACTGGATGCTTATATGAAGAAAAACAGGGTAAAAATCATTAAACAGTGTATCTCGCATCAGTTTAATGCCATAAGCAGATATAAGTCCAGGTATAAGCAGTATCAGCACTGCAATAATGCGAATCATGAATGTGGTCTTCCCCTTTATGTAAAACAGGCTCTTTTAAGTATAGCAAAATTGAAAGAAAATATGAACACATATCAAACATTTGCATATTAATACGCTTAATTTAACGCTCGGGCTGCGCACATAAATGTCAATGTCTTCAAAATAACAATTTTTTCTAAAAGAGACTTGCTAATAAATGCACATTGACGTATCCTTGAATTATGCAAATTATTGCAGAGGCGGGATGACATGAAACGTGTCCTGATTGTGGGAGCAGGTAAAGGCGGAAGTGCCTTACTGGAAATTTTACATAATACGGAGAAAATGAATATTGTGGGCATCGCAGATATCAACCCGGAGGCTAAAGGTTTAAAAATTGCCGGAGATTATGGCATTCCTGCCGGCACCAGCTATGACAATTGGATTGACGATAATATCGATATCATCGTGGAAGCTACTGGTGATGATGATGTGTTGGCGGAATTGCTTGATAAGCGAAGCGGCAAAACAGTCGTCATTCCCGGAAGTGTTGCTTACATCATTGCAGAGTTGATGGATGAAAAAGAATCGTTGTTGGAGCGATTGAAGCTTGAAGCGAATAACCAGGAGTTAATTCTGAATAATATCCATGATGGTATGATTGTTGTGAATGATCAGGAAGTTGTCCAGTTTGTCAACAAAAGCGCCGAGCGGATTGTTGGAATTGACAAGGAACAATTCAGTGGCAGCGATATTAAGAATGTTATTGCCGACACAAGACTTCCTAACGTATTGCGAAGCCGGCGAAAAGAAGTCAATCAGCGTCTCATTCTGGAAAACGGCAAGAAAGTTATCACAACCCGAATACCGATTATTAATGCAGAAGAACAAGTGCTTGGCGCTTTTGCCGTTTTTAAGGATATTACCGAAGTGATGAATCTTGCGGAAGAAATAACCGATCTCAAGGAAATAAAAACATTGCTCGAAGCAATTATCCAGTCGTCCGACGAAGCGATATCAGTTGTGGATGAGAATGGAAACGGACTCATGATTAATCCTGCATATACGCGCCTTACCGGTCTCAGCGAATCAGACATTATTGGAAAACCTGCCAGTGCAGACATATCAGAAGGCGAGAGCATGCATATGAAGGTGTTGCAAACCCGCCGTGCTGTTCGCAGGGTCCATATGAAAGTCGGCCCTGGCAAAAAAGATGTACTGGTAAACGTGGCCCCTGTTATTGTAGATGGAAAAATAAAGGGAAGTGTAGGCGTATTACATGATGTATCAGAGATTCAATCATTAACAAGCGAGCTGAAACGTGCGCGGCAGATTATCCGTAATCTTGAAGCAAAATATACATTTGATGACATTATCGGTTCTTCGTCAGAAATGCAGATAGCACTTGAACAGGCCAAAGTCGGGGCTAAAACCCCTGCAACGGTTCTATTGCGCGGTGAATCTGGTACAGGAAAAGAATTGTTTGCACATGCCATTCATAATGAAAGCGACCGCAAGCATAACAAATTTATACGTGTGAATTGTGCTGCCATTGCTGAAAGTATACTGGAAAGCGAGTTATTCGGTTATGAGGAAGGTGCTTTCACCGGTGCAAAACAAGGCGGCAAAAAAGGATTGTTTGAAGGGGCAAACAAGGGAAGTGTTTTTCTGGATGAAATTGCCGAGCTGTCACTTCACATGCAGGCAAAATTGCTCCGGGTGCTTCAGGAGGGGGAAATAGTCCGTGTCGGCGGAACATCTCCCGTAGCTATCGATGTCCGGGTGATTACAGCAACCAATATTAACCTTGAGAAAGCCATTATGAACAAAACTTTCCGGGAAGATTTATATTATCGTCTAAACCGACTCCCGATATATATCCCGGCACTGAAGGAACGGATAGGGGATTTGCCGGAGATCATTGACTATCTTATTCAAAAGATTAATCAGGATTATGGAAGAGATGTTAAATCAATTGATGCTCACGCAATTGCTTATTTGAAAGATTATCATTGGCCCGGGAATGTCCGTGAACTGGAAAATATTGTTGGACGGGCCATGATTTATATCGGCATGAGTGAAGAAGTGATAAAAAAAGAACATATCCCGGAACTGATGCCGTCTGCAGATTCATCCCAGAGGTTGAAATGGGGAACGGAAAAAAATAAAACATTGCAAAACGCTATGGAAGCGTATGAAAAACAATATATTTCAGAAGTGCTGCAAGCGTTCAATAATAATAAAACTCAAACCGCTAAACATCTAAATATATCGATACGGAACCTTTACTATAAGCTTGAAAAGTATAAAATTGAAAAAAACAACATGCAAAAATATTCATGAATGCAATATAATGCACAATATAAACCGCCATCAGTAAAGCGCTTTCAAACATAGAAAGTTGGCACGTTTTTTGCACTATAAGTATGGGGTGGTTTCAGCCAGATACAATCACATTTAGAATAATATTGGCCAGCAGGTATGATTGACAAATATTTAGGGGGTATTAATGATGGAAATTTTTAGCTATATGGAAGAGTATGATTATGAACAGCTGGTGTTTTGCCAGGATAAAAACTCAGGATTAAAAGCGATTATTGCAATCCATGACACAACTCTCGGCCCTGCTCTCGGTGGAACCCGAATGTGGACTTATGATTCAGAAGCTGATGCAATAGAGGATGCTCTGAGGCTGGCAAAAGGTATGACTTATAAAAATGCTGCTGCGGGACTCAATCTTGGGGGCGGAAAAACAGTTATTATCGGTGATCCAAAAAAAGATAAAAACCCTGAAATGTTCCGGGCCTTCGGAAGATATATTCAAAGCCTGAACGGAAGATATATTACAGCAGAAGATGTTGGAACGACTGTTCATGATATGGACCTGATTCATATGGAAACAGACTTTGTCACCGGTACCTCACCAGAATCAGGTTCATCAGGCAACCCGTCACCAATGACCGGTTACGGTATTTATAAAGGCATGAAGGCAGCTGCTATGGAAGCGTTCGGTGATGCTTCAATGGAAGGAAAAACGGTTGCTGTACAGGGTATCGGCAACGTGGCTTACGCATTGTGTGAGCAATTGCATGAAGAGGGTGCCAATTTAATTGTCACAGACATCAATGAAGATGCGGTTAAACGTGCTGTGGATACTTTTGGAGCCAAAGCAGTCGGACCTGATGAAATTTATAGTGTCGATTGTGATATATATGCACCATGCGCACTTGGTGCCACTATAAATGATGAAACCATTCCACAACTGAAAGCTAAAGTTGTTGCCGGTTCTGCAAATAACCAGCTTAAAACAACGGAACATGGGGATATGCTCCATGAGATGGGGATTGTTTATGCACCGGATTACGTCATCAATTCAGGCGGTGTCATTAACGTTTCAGATGAACTAGATGGCTATAACCAAAAAAGAGCAATGAAAAAAGTGGAAACAATATATGATAATCTGACAAAGGTTTTTGAAATTTCACGGAGGGATCAAATCCCGACATCCGCCGCCGCCGACCGTTTGGCCGAAGAACGGATCCGTTCGCTTCAGGCATCACGCAGCCAATTTTTAAGAAATGGCCATCACATACTAAGCAGACGATAACGTGGTTGAAAAAGTTACGGGGGTAAATTGTCTTGGTACAGCAATCATTGCGTGTCTTAGCTATAAATCCGGGATTGGCCTCAACTAAAATCGGCGTGTTTGACGACGAACATTGCATATTTGAAAAAAGTATTAAGCACAGCGCGGAAGACCTTTCCGAATATAAACGGATCATCGATCAATCTGCGTTCCGCAAACGGATTTTATTGGAACAGCTGGATTACGAAGGGATTAATATTTCCAAATTAAATGCCGTTTGTGCCCGCGGGGGTCTTTTGCGTCCAATTGAAGGCGGTACTTATGAAGTGAATGAAATAATGCTCCAAGACTTAAAAATGGGCTATAACGGAGAACATGCATCGAATTTGGGTGGAATCATCGCTTATGAAATAGCCGGCGGATTAAACATCCCCTCATTTATTGTAGATCCGGTAGTCGTTGATGAGCTTCATGAAATTGCCAGGGTGTCAGGAGTGCCTGAAATCCCCCGAAAAAGCATATTTCATGCTTTAAATCAAAAAGCTGCAGCCAGAAAAGCAGCAAATGATCTTGGGAAAAATTACCAAGAAACCAATTTAATTGTCACACATATGGGCGACGGGATAACAATTGGCGCGCATAAAGGTGGAAAAGTTGTTGATGTGAATAATGGTCTGTATGGGGACGGACCATTTTCCCTCAAACGTGCTGGTACGACACCCGTTGGTGATTTGGTATCCATGTGCTTTTCGGGGAAGTATTACCTGGATGAAGTTATGGAAAAGCTTGTTGGACGGGGCGGTCTGATGGCCTATCTGCACACAAATGACACTATTGAGACGGAGCGCCGGATTGCAGATGGTGACAATTATGCAGCACATGTTTATGATGCCATGGCTTATCAGATCGCTAAAGAAATCGGATCAATGAGTACTGTACTCGAAGGGAAAGTTGATGCCATTGTTTTGACTGGGGGACTGGCATACAGGAAAATGTTGATCCAATTGATAACAGACCGAATTGATTGGATTGCTGATACCATTATTTATCCTGGAGAAGATGAGCTGCAGTCACTCAATGAAGGAACGCTTCGGGTGCTGAGGAAGGAAGAGCTAGCAAAAATATACCCTTCGAATCTAAACAGAGAGGAGTATTCAGTTAATGGCAAATGAATATGATCTAGTTGTACTCGGAGGAGGGACAGGCGGTTATGTAGCTGCAATACGCGCCTCACAGCTTGGCATGCAGGTTGCTGTCGTTGAAAAAGGTAAACTTGGCGGAACTTGCCTGAACAGGGGCTGTATTCCCTCTAAATCACTGCTCCGGAGCGCTGAAGTTTTTAAACAAACAAAAGAAGCAAATGAATACGGCGTGGAAACATCAGATATTACCTTAAATTTTGCCAAGGTGCAGGAACGAAAAAACGGTATCATCAAAACACTTCGGCAAGGTGTAGAAGGTTTGATGAAAAAGGGGAAAATTGATGTATATGAAGGTTTAGGACGCATTTTGGGTCCGAGTATTTTCTCGCCTATGCCCGGTACGATATCAATCGAATATGCCAATGGTGACGAAAACACGATGCTCGTACCAAAAAATGTGCTGATCGCAACCGGATCCACGCCGAAATCACTGCCGGACCTTGAACTGGATGGCGAAATTGTGATGAGTTCCGACGAAGCGCTTAACATGAGTGAACTGCCATCCTCAATAATCATCGTGGGCGGCGGTGTTATTGGTATCGAGTGGGCGTCGATGCTTTCGGATTTCGGTGTTGATGTAACTGTAATCGAATACATGGACCACATTTTGCCGACAGAAGATGAAGCTATTGCC
Source organism: Lentibacillus sp. (assembly GCF_035301675.1). Taxonomy (NCBI): domain Bacteria; kingdom Bacillati; phylum Bacillota; class Bacilli; order Caryophanales; family Bacillaceae; genus Lentibacillus; species Lentibacillus sp. The sequence continues at coordinate 59,200 of NZ_DATGTT010000049.1, forward strand.
AGGGAAGTTGAAACGCAGCTTAAGAACAAAGGTGTGCAGTTTATAAAAAGCGCCAAAGTGCTGCCTGATACTCTGCAAAAGGAAAAAGGTGTACAAATAGAAGCAGAAGTCAACAATGACAATGAAACATTTTTAGCTGACAGAATGCTTGTATCTGTTGGCCGGGAAGCAGTCACGTCAAACCTTGGACTTCAAAACACGGATATTGTTGTTGATAAAGGCTTCATTCAGACAAATGATTTTTACCAGACGAAAGAATCACATATCTATGCTATCGGGGATGTGATAGGCAGAATGCAGCTGGCACACGTGGCGTCCCACGAAGGTATTGTGGCTGTTGAACATATGGCAGACAAAAATCCGCTTCCGCTGGATTATGACACAATTCCTTCATGTATTTATTCCAATCCTGAGGCTGCCAGTGTCGGATTGACCGAAAAGCAGGCAACTAATCAGGGATATGATGTTAAGATCGGAAAGTTCCCGTTCAAAGCAATTGGCAAAGCTTTAGTGCACGGTGAATCAGACGGATTTGTCAAAATAATTGCCGATAAACAAACTGAGGATTTGCTTGGTGTACATATGGCGGGGCCGCATGTAACCGATATGATATCGGAAGCAGGATTGGCCAAAGTACTTGATGCGACACCATGGGAAATCTCGCGCAGTGTTCACCCGCATCCGACACTTTCTGAAGTTATGGGTGAAGCAGCAATGGCTGTGGAGGGAAATCAAATCCACGGATAAAATCTTAATTTTTTCATTTAGGGGAGGGAAAGTAAATGGCAAAAAATCGCCATGAATCATTAGGTTTAACGGATGAACAGGCTCTGGACATATACAGGCATATGCTATTGGCCCGCAAAATTGACGAACGGATGTGGCTGTTGAATCGTGCCGGAAAAATACCGTTTGTCATTTCATGTCAGGGACAGGAAGCTTCACAGGTAGGTGCTTCTTTTGCCCTCGACCGAAATGAGGATTATGTTTCACCTTACTACCGGGATATGGGCGTCGTGCTTGCATTCGGAATGACAGTTAAAGAATTGATGCTTTCCGCATTTGCAAAAGCGGAAGATCCCAATTCCGGCGGCAGGCAAATGCCGAGCCATTTTGGTCAAAAGAAAAATCGGATCCTGAGCCAGTCTTCACCAGTGACGACGCAGATCCCGCATGCTGTAGGTGTTGCGCTGGCAGCCAAGATGGAGAAGAAAGATTTTGCATCATTTGTCACGTTGGGTGAAGGCTCATCCAATCAGGGTGATTTCCACGAAGGGCTGAACTTTGCTGGAGTTCATGATTTGCCTGTCATTACGATGGTCGAAAACAATAAGTATGCGATCTCGGTTCCGCTGGATAAACAAATTGCCAGCAAAAATGTGTCAGATCGCGCTCAAAGTTATGGAATGCCGGGTGTAACAGTGGACGGCAATGACCCACTGGCAGTATATGAAGAAGTAAAAAAAGCTCGAGAACGTGCTGTGAACGGAGAAGGACCAAGCCTGATAGAAGCAGTGTCCTACCGGTTCACAGCCCATTCAAGTGATGATGATGACCGTCAATACCGTGAAAGTGCTGAAGTGGAAGAGGCAAAGAAAAAAGATTCGATTATTTCATTTGCTGCTTATTTAAAAGAAGCCGATGCCATGACAGAGGATCAAGAACAGAAAATTCGCAGTGAAATTGATTCGATTGTTAATGAGGCGACAGACTATGCGGAGAATGCCGCCTATCCTGAGCCTGAGTCTGCACTTAAATATGTTTATGAAGAGTAGGGGGGAATCTTGTCATGCCAGTAATGTCGTATATTCAGGCAGTTACAGCTGCCTTACGTGAAGAGATGCAGCGTGATGAAAAAGTTTTTGTTTTAGGGGAAGATGTCGGTAAAAAAGGCGGCGTATTTGGAGCCACCAAGGGATTGCATGATGAGTTCGGCGAATACCGTGTTCTGGATACACCGCTTGCGGAATCTGCCATTGCAGGCGTCGGTATTGGTGCTGCAATGTATGGGATGCGCCCGGTTGCTGAAATGCAGTTTGCGGATTTTATTATGCCGGCTGTAAATCAGATCATTTCTGAAGCAGCCAAAATGCGGTACCGATCCAATAACGACTGGAATGTGCCGATGACAATACGGGCTCCATATGGCGGCGGTGTGCATGGTGCATTGTATCACTCGCAATCGGTTGAAGCAATATTTGCCAATCAGCCGGGATTAAAGATTGTGATGCCATCAACACCATACGATGTAAAGGGGCTTTTGAAAGCCTCCATCCGTGATAATGATCCGGTACTGTTCTTCGAGCATAAACGGGCATATCGTCTGCTGAAAAGCGATGTACCGGAAGATGATTATGTTCTGCCAATTGGAAAGGCCGATGTTAAACGGGAAGGTTCTGACGTGACAGTCATCACGTATGGTCTGTCTGTCCATTTTGCGCTTCAGGCTGCCGAGAAGCTTGAAGAAGAAGGTATAGACACGCACATTCTTGATTTACGCACTGTATACCCGCTGGACCGGGAGGCCATTATCGAAGCAGCGCAAAAAACCGGAAAAGTCCTCCTGATTACCGAGGATAATAAGGAAGGCAGCATTATCGGGGAAGTAGCTGCCATTATTGCCGAAAACTGCCTGTTTGATCTTGATTCTCCGATTCAGCGCCTCGCCGGCCCTGATATACCGGCAATGCCATTTTCACCGACCATGGAAAAATACTTTATGATGAATCCGGATAAAGTTGAAAAAGCCATACGGGAACTTGCTGAATTTTAATGATAAAACAGGCAGAGAAAAGGAGTGTAAAGAATGGCGACAGAAAAAATCAACATGCCGCAGCTGGGAGAAAGTGTCACGGAAGGAACAATCAGTTCCTGGCTTGTTGGCGCAGGAGATAAAGTCAATAAATATGATCCGATTGCAGAAGTCATGACCGATAAGGTCAATGCTGAAGTACCGTCATCATTTTCAGGTGTAATTAAAGAACTTGCAGCACAAGAAGGAGACACCATTCAGGTTGGTGAACTCATGTGCTATATCGATGCAGAGGGAGGGACATCCGGTGATGAATCCAAAACATCTGACCAAACAGAGAAAAAGCAGAATGCTTCAGCAGCGAGAGAAGAAGATGCTTCATCTGATCATTCCATGAAAAAACGTTACTCGCCGGCTGTCATGAGACTCGCTCAGGAAAATGATATCGACCTTCAGCAGGTTAACGGTTCGGGGCGGGGCGGACGAATTACACGAAAAGATATCGAAAAAATGATTGCTTCAGGTGATAAACCGACACCAGCTATACCGGAAAGTGAGACAGAAGCCCTGCAGCCCAAATCTCCACATCCAGAGCAGCCGACCGGCGCCGAGCATCAAGCACAAGCAGGCGACATCGAAATTCCGGTTACCGGCGTCAGGAAAGCAATCGCACAAAATATGGTTAAATCCACTCAGGAGATACCGCATGCATGGATGGCGGTCGAAGCTGATGTGACAGAATTGGTCAGTTACCGTAATAAAGTCAAAGACGAGTTCAAGCAAAACGAAGGATACAGTCTGACATTCTTTGCATTTTTTGTAAAAGCAGTAGCCCGGGCTCTGAAAGAATTCCCTCAGTTGAACAGTACGTGGGCAGGGGATAAGATTATTCAGCATAAGGATATCAATCTATCCATCGCTGTAGCAAAAGATAATGAACTGTTTGTCCCGGTTATTAAAAACGCCGATGAGAAAAGCATCAAAGGTATCGCCAGGGATATTCATGATCTGGCAATGCGTGCACGGTCCGGAAAATTGACTTCAGAAGATATGCAGGGTGGAACGTTTACGGTCAACAACACCGGGTCATTTGGTTCTGTTCAGTCCATGGGGGTTATCAACCATCCGCAGGCAGCGATACTGCAGGTGGAATCAATTGTAAAACGGCCGGTTATCATAAATGACATGTTTGCTGCACGTGATATGGTGAACTTATGTTTATCCCTTGATCATCGGGTGCTGGATGGACTGATTGTCGGACAGTTTTTGGCACGCGTAAAAGAAATAGTGGAAAACACCAATGGGGACACAACCAACATATATTAGAAATGGACAACCTCCCGTCGCTGGAATCTTTGTTGCTCAATTTTCGGCAGATATTGGGACAGTGAAACTTGATTTAGTGGGGGATTCCTTCATCTCCCGCTGAATGTCCGGCCCCTTACGGGCAGCTGATCCCCTGCTTATTTTTCCCGTTTCCCTTGAAATATTTCCAGCTTCCCGTTAAGGCGGGATAAACGGGTATCAAACCGTGTCATTTCAAAAGATTTCTAAATTGAAATCTGCCTCTAAAATTGATAAGCTAATCATAGTAATACCTAACATTAAGTAAAAGGGGATGTATTCACATATGGATTTCAACTTGTTCATGGAGGACGTCGTAAACGCTGCTCGCGAAGATGTACGGGATGCAGGCTACGAAGAATTGACTACACCTGAGTCTGTTGACGAAGCAATGAAACGCGATGGCTCAACATTGGTAATGGTTAATTCAACATGCGGCTGTGCTGGTGGTGTTGCTCGTCCTGCAGCAGCAAATGCCATTCATTACGACAAACGGCCTGACCATCTGGTGACAGTGTTTGCCGGACAAGACCGGGAAGCGACCGAAAAGGCCAGAGAATACTTTGAGGGCTACCCGCCATCATCACCATCTTTTGCATTCATCAAAGATGGCAAAATTGTTACAATGCTTGAACGCTCTGAAATTGAAGGGTACAGCGCAATGGATGTAGTCGGCAAGCTGCAAAAAGTGTTCGACGACCATTGTGAAGAAGTCTAAATAGAATGAATTTATAGTATGGGGCTGTCTCAACATAAAACGGGTCAGCCTCGTTTTGTTAAATAACCGGTTGAATCATTGCTTAAGGAGAAATAAATGTGAAAATTGGCTCGCGTACGATTAAAACGGCAATAGCGACTCCGATCTCGATTTCTATTGCACAGGTTTTGGGTCTGACGAATTTTATTTCTGCCGGGATACTGACGATTTTGTGTATTCAGCCATCACGAAAACGGTCTGTCCTGAGTGCATGGCACCGATTTCTGGCATGCGTCGTAGCTGCCTTATTTTCGATTACCTTTTTTGAGTTAATCGGTTACCATCCAATTGTTATTGGCATTATGTTAGCTTTTTTCATACCGGTCACCGTTTGGCTTAAAGTCACGCCGGGAATTGCAACCAGTTCAGTTATCATTTTGAATTTGTACAGTGCTGAATATGCTTCGATCACTTTTTTGACGGAACAGTTCTTCATTATTATTATCGGCATCGGCACGGCTTTACTTGTCAATTTATATATGCCGAGCCTGGAAACGCAATTAAAACAGAAGCAGGATGAACTGGAGTACTATTTTCAGATCATACTAAATGAAATCGCTTTATACATACATGATAAAAATGAAAATTGGGACGGAAAAGAACTGCAAATCTGTGAGGATATATTACAGGATGCGATGGATTTGGTATTATTGGATAAAGAAAACCATTTATTACGGAATAAGCATCCTTATCGCGATTATTTTCAGATGCGAAACAAACAGCTGGAGTTGCTGGAAAGAATGCTTCCATTAGTAAGCAGGCTGCCGAATAAGGACTCCATTTCGATAAAAATTGCCGGTTTCTTTGAAAAATTGGGTGATAATGTTCACCCGGGCAATACGGCTACACTCTATTTGGACGAATTGGAAGAGTTGCGGAAAACATTTAACCAGAAGGAATTGCCGAAGACACAGGAAGAATTTGAAACACGGGCCAATTTATTCCGTCTGCTGCATGAAATTGAAGATTATCTGCTGCTTAAGAAAAAATTTAAAAAAAGTGATGTTCCCGAAAAAAAGCGGACAAAAAAAGACCGGAATAAGTAATTCCAGCCTTCTGTTATGTCTTGAACCGCATTGGCAGCACAAATATTTCAAGGAAACCGGAATGATAAACAGGGGATCCATTGCCCGTAAAGCCGGTGCGTTCAACTAACATTCAGCGGGAGTTTTACCGACCTTATATAAACATTGACAGGCCCATTGTCAGTGTTGAAAGTATCATTGCCACAATCATAATATATATAATGACTTTTATTCGGCGTTCGCGTTTAGATTTTTTTCTTGGTGCTTGCACTTTAGTTTGGTTTTTGGCCAATTTTATTCCTCCTTAAATCCTTATCCTGACTTGTATTTTACCGTTAATTAAGGGATTGGACAAGTACTATTATTCGATGAATTATCCGGAATTGATAAAACAGGGGGTAAAGTTTATGAATGATGACAAATTTCAATCTAAAAAAGAAAACTGGGAGGCGTCTGTTAAGAAGACACTGGAAAGATTCCCGGAAAGAAAGAATCCGTTCACGACCTCATCTGATATAGAGGTTGATCGGTTGTATCATTCTGAGAAAGATGAGGAATATGAAGAAAAATTGGGGTACCCGGGAGTATACCCGTACACCCGCGGGATCCAGCCGACCATGTATCGCAGCAGACTGTGGACAATGCGGCAGTATGCAGGGTTTGGTTCGGCAGCCGAAACGAATAAACGTTTCCGGTATTTGCTTGAACAGGGACAGACGGGATTGTCAGTCGCTTTCGATCTGCCGACACAAATCGGATATGATTCCGACGATGTCATGGCTGAGGGGGAAGTCGGCAAAGTCGGCGTTGCGATTGATTCCTTACATGATATGGAACAATTGCTTGATAAGATTCCGCTGGATAAAGTAAGCACGTCAATGACCATTAACGCGCCGGCATCTGTACTTTTATGCATGTATCTGGCTGTTGGTGAAAAACAGGGTGTCCCGCTCGAAAAACTTACGGGTACAATTCAAAATGATATTTTAAAAGAATATATTGCACGGGGTACATATATTTTCCCGCCAAAACCATCGATGCGGCTAATTACCAATATATTCGAATATTGCCGCGAGAACGTTCCGAAATTTAATACGATCAGTATTTCGGGCTACCATATTCGTGAAGCTGGTTCAACAGCGGTACAGGAAGTTGCCTTTACGCTTGCAGACGGTATGGCTTATGTGGATGCTGCACTGGAAGCAGGCCTTGACATTGATGCCTTTGCACCAAGACTAGCATTTTTCTTCAATGCACATAACAACTTTCTTGAAGAAGTTGCCAAGTTCCGTGCTGCCAGACGCATCTGGGCTAAAGTCATGAAAGAACACTATCAGGCCCAAAACCCGAAAAGCTGGAAATTGCGTTTTCATACACAAACCGGTGGTTCAACCTTGACGGCACAGCAGCCTGATAATAATGTGGTCCGTGTGACAGTACAGGCGCTTGCTGCTGTACTAGGCGGGACACAAAGTCTTCACACAAACTCCCGGGATGAAGCTTTGTCACTTCCAACTGAAGAATCCGCCCGCATCGCACTCAGAACACAGCAAATTATTGCAAATGAAAGCGGCGTGGCTGATACAGCGGATCCTTTAGGCGGTTCATATTATATTGAGTCATTAACAGACGAAATAGAGACCAGGGTAAATAAATATTTAGATCAAATAAATGAGATCGGCGGCGCTGTTAAGGCTGTTGAAGAAGGGTATATGCAACGAGAGATTCAGCGGACAGCTTATGAAACGCAAAAAAATATCGAAAACGAGGAAGAAATTATAGTCGGCTTAAACCAATATAAACTTAATGAAGAAGTTAACCCGGATTTACTAAAAGTTGATGAAGCACTTGAGGCAGAACAAATCACTTTATTGGAAACAGCCCGCAAAGAACGCAATCAGCATGCCGTAGACAATGCATTGGCAGCACTGCGTGAACATGCGCAGGATTCAAATGTCAATCTGATACCACATATTTTGCATGCTGTAAAAGTTTACGCAACAGTCGGCGAAATTTGCAATGTGCTTCGTGAGGAATTCGGTGAATATACAGGTATGTAATGGGGGGAGATATAATGGGGAAAATACGTGTATTAATTGCCAAACCTGGACTTGATGGGCATGACCGGGGTGCTTTAGTGATTGCCCAAGTCTTGCGCGATCACGGAATGGAAGTGATTTATACTGGACTGCGGCAGTCACCGGTACAAATAGTACAAGCTGCCATTCAGGAAGATGTTGATGTAATCGGACTGTCATCGCTTTCCGGTGCACACAAAACGCTATTTCCGAAAGTCATGGAAGCTTTAAGAGAACGGAATGCTGCTGATATTCCGGTGGTCGGAGGCGGTGTTATTCCGGCTGAAGATATACCATATTTACTTGAGCAGGGTGTTCAAAAGATATTTACAAGCGGCTCATCTACTGAAGCGCTAGCCGCTTATATCAATCAATTGATCCATCCGGAAGAGGAAAAACTGGAACCGCCGGAAAAAATCGCACATATAGGTATTGCCGTTCGGCAAATTGACCATGTATTATCGTTTTATACGGATACCCTCGGACTGGAGCTTGAGGGTGTCGAGGAAGTTGAAGCAGAAGGAGTCAAAACGGCTTTTCTAAAAATAGGCGAAACCCGTATTGAGTTACTTGAACCATTGACTCATGACTCCCCGATTCAGCGATTTTTGGATAAAAAGGGTGAAGGGATCCATCATATCGCACTTGAGGCAGATCAGCTGGATCAACGGCTTCACCGTATGAAATCGGAAGGGATCCCATTAATCAACGAAAAACCGAAACAAGGCGCACATGACAGCCAAGTCGCGTTCCTGCATCCGAAAGCTGCAAATGGCGTCCTGTTTGAATTGTGTCAACACCCTAAAGGAAGTGAACAGTAATGGACATTTTTGACAAAATTAATGAATTGTATGATAAACGCAGACAAGTCGAGCTTGGAGGCGGTGATGAACGGATTGACAAACAGCATGGCAAGGGAAAATTGACGGCACGTGAGCGAATTGATTACCTGCTTGATGATGGTTCGTTTGTTGAACTGAATCCGTTTATCGAACACCGTGAGACGGATTTTGGAATGGGTAACTCACATGCCAATGGAGAAGGTGTCGTCACAGGATACGGAAAAATCAATGGGCGAGCTGTCTATTTATTTGCCCAGGATTTTACTGTTTACGGCGGTGCGCTTGGTGAAATGCACGGCAAGAAAATTGCAGCTGCAATGGATCTTGCTGCCAAAACCGGTACACCATTTATCGGATTGAACGATTCAGGCGGTGCCCGGATTCAGGAAGGCGTTTCGTCACTGGACGGTTACGGTCATGTTTTCTACCGGAATTCGATTTATTCAGGTGTTATACCGCAGATCTCGGTTATTATGGGACCGAGTGCGGGCGGAGCAGTTTATTCACCTGCCATTACGGATTTTGTCATTATGGTCGAAAAAACATCACAAATGTTTATTACCGGACCCAAAGTAATTCAAACGGTAACCGGAGAACAAATTTCTTCCGAAGAATTGGGCGGCGCCGATGTCCATAATGCCAAAAGCGGCAATGCCCATATTAAAGCGGCCAGTGAAGAAGAAGCACTTGATGCGTTAAAAGACCTTGTTTCCTATTTGCCGGCCAATACCAGAGAAAAACCGCCAGTGAAACGGTTTGAACTAAATGATGAAACACGTCCTGATTTAACGGATATTGTCCCGTTTAACGCTACACGCCCGTATGACGTTAAATCGGTTATCAAACAAGTGGTGGATCCGGACAGTTTTTATGAAATACATAAAGATTTCGCCAAAAATGTAGTCGTCGGCTTCGGGCGCGTCAATGGACAGACGGCCGGATTTGTTTGCAATCAGCCCAAACACCTTGCCGGCGGTCTTGATATAGATTCAAGTGACAAGGCAAGCCGGTTTATTCGTTTTTGTGATTCGTTCAATATCCCGCTGATTACCTTTGAAGATGTCACCGGGTTTTTCCCGGGTGTGAAACAGGAACACGGTGGAATCATCCGCCATGGTGCCAAAATACTTTACGCATATTCCGAAGCAACAGTTCCGAAAATAACCGTCATCACCCGTAAGGCATATGGCGGGGCTTACGTTGCCCTCAACAGTAAATCTATCGGTGCTGATCTCGTATACGCCTGGCCAAATGCCGAAATAGCGGTCATGGGGCCGGATGGTGCTGCCAATATTATTTTTGCAAAAGAAATTGCTGAAAGTGACAATCCCGAAGCGACCCGCCAGGAAAAAATCAGTAATTACCGTGAGAAATTTGCCAACCCGTATGTGGCGGCAGGGCTTGGTATGATTGATGATGTCATTGACCCGCGCGAAACACGCACGAAACTGATCCAGGCGCTGGAAATGCTGTATCATAAAGAGGAGGAAAGACCAGCGAAAAAACATGGCAATATACCTTTGTAATGAATTCAGGAGGCATCAATTATGATTTCTATCAACCAGGAGAGACTAATCGACGAATTCTTTGAACTGGTTCAAATCGACTCTGAAACCGGCTATGAAACGCAAATTGCTGACGTGCTGACACGAAAGTTTAAAGATCTTGGACTTGACGTAATTGAAGACGACAGCAAAAATAAAACAGGTCATGGGGCCGGTAATTTAATTTGTACATTAAAGGCCAATAAAGAAGGTGTTGATCCGATCTATTTCACCTCACATATGGATACGGTAATGCCCGGAAACGGTATTAAACCATCCATCAGAGATGGCTATATCGTCTCGGATGGCACGACGGTTCTAGGAGCGGATGACAAAGCAGGGGTTGCTGCCATCTTGGAAACCGTTCGCTCGTTAAAAGAATTGGGCACAGAGCATGGCGATATTCAGTTTGTCATAACCGCAGGAGAAGAATCCGGACTGGTCGGTGCCAAATCTCTTGATGGATCGCTTATTAATGCGAAGTACGGCTTCGCAATCGATAGCAATGGCACTGTCGGTGACATCATTGTTGCAGCACCGACTCAAGCGAAATTATATGCTGTCATGAAAGGCAAAACCGCTCATGCAGGTCTTGCACCGGAAAAAGGTGTTTCAGCGATCACACTTGCTGCAAAAGCCATAGCCAAAATGCCGCTCGGTCGGATTGATGAAGAAACGACGGCTAATATCGGTCGGTTTGAAGGCGGCAAGCAAACGAATATCGTTTCTGATCGTGTCGATATCGTTGCGGAAGCCCGTTCACTCGTGCCTGAAAAAATGGAGAAGCAGGTTGCTGAAATGAAGGAAGCGTTTGAAAGTGTAGCCGATGAATATGGCGGCAATGCTGAAGTGGATGTTCAAATCATGTATCCCGGGTTCAGCCTGGATGCTGATGATAAAGTAGTTGCAGTTGCCCGGAATGCTGCAAAATCAATCGGTCTTGAAAGTAATCTGCAGAAAAGCGGCGGCGGAAGTGATGCAAATGTCATCTCCGGGCTTGGAATACCGACTGTCAATCTGGCTGTCGGTTATGAAGAGATCCATACAACAAATGAACGGATTCCAGTTGACGATCTGGTGAAAGTTACAGAGCTTGTGGCTGCTATTGTACAGGAAACATCAGGCGGATAAGAATAATCATGTGATGACGATAACGTGCCTGGGTAAAAAAATGATCCCGGGCACGTTCATTATTGAAAACATTCAGAGTAAAAATACTTCCCGAAAACTGCTTTTTTGATAGGGATGATCATGGTCTTCTTTAAACGTCTGGGTGATATTGCAGCCGGCACCATTGTTGTACATGAACGGAGTGTTAAGAGCACAGGAAAATACAATACAATTGAAAAGGAAATTGAATCCAGAGGGCTGACTAAAGAAAGCCTGTCAATTGACGATTGGGCACTCCGATCGTTCGGAATGAAAGAATGGAATTTATTGAAAAGATACAGTGAACGGCTGCTGCAATTAGAAGGTGCCGATCGAACTGAACTTACGAAAAGATTGTCGGTAGCACTTTTTCCTAGGATTGGAACCGGATGATATGGATATCAGGGAAAGAGAAGATACATTGCTCCGTTGTATCTAATCCTTAAAGATGAATGGGAATTCGAATTTGAGTTTCATAAGTTAAATGAATCAATCTGATGGTTCGCTTTAATTACCCGGCACTTTTTTTCAACAGATGATATAATTAGGGTAAACATGTTTAAAGGGATGTCTTGCAATGTCACAACCTAAAAAGGGAAGGATTATTTTTCATGTCGATATGAACTCATTTTATGCTTCTGTAGAAATGGCTTATGAACCAAAACTGAAGGGCAAACCGCTTGCAATTGCCGGCAACCCGGAAGAGCGGAAAGGGATTGTCGTAACAAGCAGCTATGAAGCAAGGGCTAAAGGTGTTAAAACCACGATGCAATTATGGCAGGCAAGAAAGCTTTGCCCGGAATTAATCGTTTTGCGTCCGAACTTTGACCGGTACAGGGCCGCATCGAAGGAAATATTTCAAATACTAGCTGAGATAACGCGATATGTGCAGCCGGTTTCCATCGATGAAGGTTACATGGATGTAACATGCACCGAAAAACACGGAAGCCCAATCGAAATTGCTCAAAATCTCCAGAAAAAAATCAGCAATGAACTCGATCTTCCTTGCAGCATCGGCATTGCACCAAATAAATTTCTGGCGAAAATGGCCTCGGACATGAAAAAACCGATGGGTATCACGATTTTGCGGAAACGGGACATCAGTGAAAAGCTTTGGCCGCTTCCGATTGAGGAAATGTATGGTGTCGGTGAGAAGACGGCAAAAAAACTGCGCACGTTCGATATCAACACAATTGACGATCTTGCCAGTGGGGATCCCTATCAGCTGAAGCAAATACTCGGTATCAATGGGGAAAGACTGCAGAACAAGGCAAACGGCATCGACATGCGGCCGGTTGATCCGGATGCAGTGCATGAATTTAAAAGTATCGGCAGCTCCCAGACACTGCCGGAAGATACAATTGATGAAGCAGAGATCCGCAAATTGATGCATCAGCTTGCTGAAAATGTTGAGCGGCGAATGAAGCGGAAACAAGCAGCAGGGCAGAGTGTGCAGATTATGATCAGGTATCATGACCATAAAACGATTACGCGGAGCAAGAAACTGCATCATTTTATTGAAAGTAAATCAGATATTCTTCAATTTGCCAATGAACTGTTTCAAGAACACTGGAATCTTGAACCAATCAGACTCCTTGGCATAACCGTCCAGGATGTTGACGAAAAAAAGAATATTGCCAAGCAGCTCGATTTGTTCACATACGAACAAGAAGCCGAAAAAGAAAAATTGTATGAAGCGATTGATAATTTATCCCAGAAGTACGGGAAAAACCTTTTTAAACAACTCCGGAATGATGACAGGGAAGAGGAACAGCCGCGGACAAGTTTTCAAAAGGATTTTCTGGATGATTTTAAAAAGTGAGCGCTCCTGCCAATCAACATGCAGGAGCGCTAAACTTATGTCATCAGCCGTTTGACGACAGCCTTGGCAAGTTTTCCACCGGGATATCTGAACGGGATGTCAAATTTGGTCGTCTGTTTCAAGATACTTTTCTGATGCGAGAATGTATCAAAGCTGTACTTCCCATGATACGCGCCCATCCCGCTATTGCCTGTACCTCCAAATGGCAGGTGCGGGTTGGCAAGGTGATAGAGTGTATCATTAATGCAGCCGCCGCCAAACGATATATTTGTCATGGCTTGCTGCTGTTTTTGTTCATTTTCGCTAAAATAATATAGGGCGAGCGGTTTTTCCATCTCTTTCATTTCTGAAATGACATCTTCCAGCGAGCTGAATGTTATGACAGGCAACAGCGGTCCGAAAATTTCCTCCCGCATAATCGCGTCATCCCAGCTTATTTTATCCAGGATGGTCGGTTCAATGGTCAGTTTTTCTTTATTGGCCTCACCGCCATGAATAATCTCGCCATCCGCCATAAAGGCATTAAGGCGGTCAAAATGCTGTTTGCCGACAATTCGGACATAATCATGATTTTGAATCGGATTTTTGCCATAAAGCGATTTGATATATTTTTTCATCGATCTTAACAGTTTTAGCTTTACTTTCTCATGCACGTATACATAATCTGGCGCGACACATGTCTGTCCAGCGTTTGTGAACTTGCCCCAGACAATCCGTTTGGCAGCAAAGTCAATTTTAGCATCTTTATCAACAATGGCAGGGCTTTTTCCGCCCAATTCCAGCGTGATCGGTGTCAGGTGTTTGCTTGCTTGTTCCATGACAATTTTGCCGACGTTTGTACTGCCGGTAAAAAAGATGTAGTCCCACCGTTGTTCCAGTAATTGCCGGCTGACGTCTTTGGCACCTTCGACAACGTTAAAATAAGACGCATCAAATGTTGATTGGATCATATCTGCAAGTATTGCAGACGTCGACTGCGTGAACTCGGATGGTTTCAATACAACCGTATTTCCTGCGGCTATGGCGCCGATTGCCGGTGCAATCGCCAAATGCAGCGGGTAATTCCATGGTGCCATGATCAGCGTGACGCCATAAGGCTCTTTCCAGATATAACTTTTGCTCCCTTTATGGGTGAGCGGCGTTTCCACTTTTTCCAGCTTCACCCAATCTTTCAGATGTTTCAGGGCGAAATCAATTTCAGTGTATAAAAATCCCAATTCGGTCGTAAAAGCCTCATACTCGGATTTGTTCAAATCATTTTTTAAAGCATGGTAAATTTCTTGCTCATAAACCTTAAGCATGTCCTTCAATGAAGTCAGCTGTTCTTTTCGAAATGCAGGTTCCAGGGTTTTACCGGTATGGAAAAACGAACGCTGCCGATTGACGATTCCTTCTGCTTCCAGCTTCCCCATACAATAAACGCCTCCTATTTGGATTCAATGTTTATCTGACGAAAATCACGCGCAAGTTCTGTCTTTGAAAAAATGTGACGGGCTTCATCCAACAGTTTATCATCATCCCCTTGCTGATAACGTGAGGAAATATGAGTCAGTATCAGTTTATTCACGTTACTGTATTTGGCCAGATTCGCTGTCTGCTTCGTTGTTGAATGAAAATAGGCTTTCGCCAGCGCTTCTTTTTCATGTCCGAATGTTGCCTCATGTACCAAAACATCGGAATCTTGTACAAAGGACAGATTATACTCCGGTGAACGTGTATCCCCCATTATTGTTATAACACGGCCTTTTTTAGGTGGACCGAGATAATCATCACGATGAATAGGTTGGCCACCGTGTGTCTGAACAACAGCATTTTCTTTGATTTGCTGGTATATCGGACCGGGTTCGATTCCAGCGTCTTTTAACTTTTCAACGAGAAGCCTGCCGGGTTTATCTTTTTCAGAAATCCTGAAGCCGTAACTGGGAATGCCATGCTCAAGCTTTTTGCATGTGACTCTGAATTGTTCATCCTCAAATAGCACCCCTTCCGTAAATTCGACAATTGAAAGAGGATAGGCAAGTGTTGTTTCGCTGACTGCCAAACTTGTTTCAATATAGTCTTTGATTCCTTCAGGCCCATAGACGGTTAAAAGGTCTTTACCCCCCTGAAATGACCGGCTGCTTAACAACCCGGGCAAACCGAAAATATGATCTCCATGCATGTGGGTGATAAAAATTTTTGTTATTTTCCGCGGCTTAATGCTCGTATGCAAAATTTGATGCTGTGTTGCTTCTCCGCAATCAAACAGCCAAATGCTGTTTTGCTCCTGCAGCAATTTTAAAGCGGTTGCCGATACGTTTCGTTCTTTGGAGGGGACGCCTGAACCGGTCCCGAGAAAAACAAGTTCCATTATTTCCAGCCCCGTTCGTATTGATTTAGTGCGGGCAGTGTTTCGTTTAATTCATCAGCAGCGGCTTTTGGCCAGTATGGGTTCCGCAGCAGGGCACGCCCAATCAACACAAGATCGGCACGGTCATTTTGCAGAATTTCCTCTGCTTGAATGCCTGTCGTAATGAGTCCCACAGCGCCGGTGGCAATCGGTATTTCCTGTTTAATAGTTTCGCAGCGCTTCAGCTGATAGCCCGGATATCGCTTAATGGATGCCGGAACAACACCGCCCGAACTGCAGTCAATCAGATCGACTCCTTGCTGTTTCATTTGTCCGGCAAAAAACAGGATGTCATTGAGTGTGTTGCCGTTAGAATCATATTCGTCAATTGATATGCGGACGAACAGCGGACCGCTCCATATAGTTTTAACGGCTTCAATCACCTGTGACAGAAAACGATAACGATTTTCTTTGCTTCCGCCATATTCATCATTGCGTTTATTAGTCAGCGGTGATAGAAATTGGTTGACTAAATAACCGTGTGCACCATGAATCTCAATGATGTCAAATCCGGCTTCTTTGGTGCGTCTCGCTGCATCTTTAAATGCTTCGATTGTATAGTCAATATCTGCTTTTGCCATTTCGGCCGGCGTTTTTGATGAATCATTGAATGCAAGTGCTGAAGGGGCAAATATATCAGAGTCAAGTCGTGCTTTTCGGCCTGCGTGGGCCAGCTGAATGCCGGTTTTGGCGCCATAGCTATGGATCTGTTCATTTAATCGTTTCAAGCCATCAATATGGCTGTCATTCCAGATGCCCAGATCCTCGTGGGAGATCCGGCCTTCGGGCACTACAGCCGTTGCTTCGGTCATAATTAAACCCGCCTGACCGACTGCCCGGGAAATATAATGTGTTTCATGAAAAGGCGTTATTTTTCCATTCTGTTCCACACAGGAATACATGCACATCGGTGACATGACAATTCGATTTTTAAGTTGAACGTTATCAAATTCGATTGGGGTAAATAGTTTGGTCATGTAAATTCCTCCCGATTTATCTGGGGGTCAGCTCCCCGTAAAGGTCCGATACTGTTTTATCTCATTGATTGTTATATTGATTCCGAAAGTGGATTGCCGTCTCAGGGATATCCGTAAAAATTGCATCACACCCCATGGCAAAACAATGCAGCATTCGTCTCGGTCTGTTTACTGTATACACACGGACAGCCATATCTTCGTGATGACACTGGTCGATAAGAAGC
This sequence comes from Lentibacillus sp., assembly GCF_035301675.1. NCBI lineage: Bacteria > Bacillati > Bacillota > Bacilli > Caryophanales > Bacillaceae > Lentibacillus > Lentibacillus sp. Next base: position 76,103 of record NZ_DATGTT010000049.1, read on the forward strand.
CGATTGAGCAGCCGGTATTTGATATGAACCGCATTTGCACCCAAATCATTGGCAGCTGACGCAAGGTTTTTAACGCGTTTTGATGTTAATAACGCTGTACTGATATTTCGGTCCAGATGTTTTATCCTTTCAATGCCTATTGGATTGAATGTTGACAGTGTAGTACGATGTAATAGGCGATAATGTGATACCCTGTCATAAACAATGCTTTCCAAGTTATTATAGTCTATTTTATTATTTTTCAGTTCAATATTTAAATATAATGGCTTGTCATGAATCCATTCGAGAAATTCATCCAGCGATACAACTCGTAATCCGGTGAATTCAGAGGAAAACCATGAGCCTGCATCAAGCTGTTGTAATTGATCGAACATGTAATTTTTTATGTAGCCGGTTCCATTCGTCGTCCGATTAATTCGTTCATCATGCATTAAAACCGGAGTATGATCTTTTGTCAGATGAACGTCCGTTTCGATTCCGTCTGCCCCCTGCTGGTAAGCAAGGCTAAAGGCGGCCATCGTATTTTCCGGTGCATATTTGCTCGCACCCCGATGTGCAAAAATTTTCGTCGGCAACACACTCACCTCTTGTTTGATTGTGTTTGATTTGTCGGAAGAAGTCAATAAAACTGCCATACAGAGGGGCTGATGACTTGAATAAGAAAGTGGTTATAGCAGGAGGAACCGGTTTTATAGGAAAATATTTCGAAACCCGGTTTGAAAATCTTGGTTATAACGTATGCATCATTTCAAGGAAAACACACCACATTAATTGGAATAATACAGCATCAATCATTAATGCATTGGAAGGAGCTGAACTTCTGATTAATCTTGCCGGGAAATCCGTGAATTGCCGATACAATGAAGCCAATAAGCAGGAAATCATGAATTCAAGGATAAACACAACGAATATACTTGGGGAATCGATAATGGCTTGCAATTACCCGCCTAAAATTTGGATGAATTCCAGTACAGCCACAATCTACCGGCATGCGAAAAATTATCCGATGACAGAAGAAAATGGAGAGATTGGCTCAGGGTTCTCGGTCGATGTTGCTGTAAACTGGGAGAAAACCTTCTTCGCTTTTGACCTAACAAAAACAAGACAAATTGCCTTGCGTACGGCTATTGTTTTAGGTAAAGACGGCGGGGTGATGACGCCATATCAAAATTTGGTCAAATTTGGACTCGGCGGTGTCCAAGGAACAGGAACACAAAAATTCAGCTGGATTCATATTGAAGATTTATTTCAAATTGTTCTTTTCTTGAAGGAAAGAGATGATCTCAGCGGCGTATTTAATTGTTCGGCTCCCAATCCCGTGAGTAACCAGATGCTAATGAAATTATTCCGGACTGAAATGAAGATACCTCTGGGTTTATCCTCTCCTGAATGGTTACTCGAAATAGGAGCGATGATTATTAAGACAGAAACAGAATTAGTGCTTAAAAGTCGCTGGGTTATTCCGGATAGATTAGAAAAAGAGGGTTACACGTTTGCCTTTAGCACGCTTCAACAGACCTTGCAAGATATTTTACGATAAATTGCGGCCCGATCCAAGAAACAATAGTTTCCTGCCGGCAGCTTGAACTGAATGTTCATTCGTTGAAAAAGTTGATGATGAAGTGACACCGCCGCCGATCAGTCTGAGGCAACGTGATCTGAAAGAAGAATATTCAGTCCAGACACCAAATGCAGCGGCTGACGATGCCGATTTTAAACATTAGTCCTCTGGGGAAAGACCCGCACCAGTGGACGGAGCGTCCGGAACTGACAGCTTTAACTTTTTGCCGTCTATCTTGACAGAGGCAATTCATTGCTTGTTTAAATAGCCGGTGTGTGACTTTTTCGTGAGGAAGGTATATAATAGCATTCATCAACTGAATCGTTATTCATTTTTGGAGGCTGTCAAATTATGAAAGTACTGGACAGAACAATCATTCAAATGACCATTCCAACACCATTTGCAGTTGGTGATGTACATGTCTATCTGCTTAAAGGTGATACACTATCACTTATTGATGCCGGTGTTAAAACAAAAGAAGGATGGGTAGCTCTGAAAGCACAATTAAGCGAATTGGGTTATGCGCCTGATGACATTGAACAGATTATTTTAACCCATCATCATCCCGATCATATCGGGTTGATTGAAGGATTTCCACGGGCTGAAACGATCGCCGCACATCAAAATGTTGATTTATGGCTGACCCGGAATGAAGCATTTTTCGACCGGTATGAACAATTTTTCCGGCAATTGTTTATTGCTTCCGGTGTACCGGAAAAATTGATGCCAAGCTCTGTTGAGTTGCGCGGCACATTGCAATTTGCAGGGGAGGGTAAGCTGACGGATACGCTGGACGAAGGAGATGCACTCCCCGGGCATGATGATTGGCGTGTTTTTGAAACAAAAGGTCATGCACAAAGTCATTTGTCATTTCTCCGTGAAAATGATGGGGCGTTTATCGGGGGAGATCATATGCTTCATCACATTTCGCCGAACCCTCTCCTGGAACCGCCGACCGGGAATGAAATAGTACGGCCGAAACCGATGCTGCAATACCGTTCCAACTTAATCAAATGCCAGTCGCTCAATATCCAAACGGTTTATCCGGGACATGGTGAGATCTTTACGAATGTGGGTGACCTGATTCCTGTCCGTTTGCAGAAACAGGAACAGCGGGCAAATAAAGTATACGATTTTTTAACGGCAAAAACACAAACACCGTTTGAGATTTGTAAGCAACTTTTTCCGAAACAATATGAAAATCAATTGAGTCTTACTATGTCTGAAACAATCGGTCAGCTTGATTATCTTGAAAATCAAGGACTAATTGCCAAAACACTAAAAGACGGTATTTATGTTTGTGATACTGTGAAATAGCTCTTTATTAGACAGATATGTTATGCCTGATGCCCGCCGATTTTGCTGCTCCGCCCGATGGTGATGCCTGCATCAGTGTAGCTTGTGGCCCGAAGTATGGCAGTGGAACCGTATTTATTTCGGATCGCATCCATAACATAACCGATATCTTTTTTCTTCGTCCTGTCATCAAAAAGATCCAATTGGGTTTCGCCGTCTTCATACAGATTGTCAAGCGTTACATAGACGTGCCGGATATCACTGAAACCATCGTAAAATTCATTGAATAACTGCATGCAGACATCGTACATGTCCATGGTGATATTGGTCGGCAGACTGACAGACCGCGACCGACTGAAACCCCCGCCTGTTTCTTTGGCGTACGAGATGCCAAGATGGATGGTTTTGCCGGCTTTGTTGGCACTTCTTGCCCGCCGGCATGCCTCTTCACATAAATCAAGGATACAAATGGCGACTTCATCACCGGAATAATCGCGCAATAACGAGATTCCGTGACCGAAACCTTTCTGCTCAATTTTGGTAAAGTTTCCGAAAACAGGGCTCAAATCAATGCCCCACGCATGCCAATAAAGCTGCTCCCCCATAATGCCAAACCGCTTTGTTAATGGCTTCAGGGGAAAATTGGCCAGCTGTTCGAGTGTCACAATACCCATCCGGTTTAAATTGCGCTGCATCCGCCGGCCGACTCCCCAAATGTCCTGGACCGGGAATGGCCACAATTTTTTCCGGACGTCTTCATATGTGCATTCTGCTATACCGTGTTTCTTGGCATGCAGATCCATAACCACTTTAGCCAGAAATTTATTATCACCTATTCCGATGGAGCAGGTGATTCCGAAGTTTTGAAGAATATCCTGTTTGATGGCACTCGCCACCTGCCGCCGGCCGCCAAATAATTGATTCAGTCCGTTAACTGTTACCCAAACCTCATCAACTGAATACTGATGAATCGCTTCTTTTGGGACATATTGATTTATCAATTTGGTGATTTCCATCGATACTTGCAAATAACCGGCCATATGTGCCGGGGCCATGATGATATCCGGATCCCTGGGCAGCTCGAAAAACCGGCTGACATTACTGATGTTGTGTTTTTTCTTCAGGGCCGGGGAGGCGGCGAGAACGATGCTTCCGGGTCTGTTCAGATCCCCCACGACGGCCAGCTGGACCGTCATCGGATCAAGTCCTCGTTTGACCGCCTCCACACTTGCATAAAAAGAACGCATATCAATACACAAAACATCATTCCGCGGATAATTGGAATAATCCATGATTACATCACCCTTCCTTATTTATAGGAACATTTGTTCTGTTATTATATGCTTTCAATTCAATATTATCAATGGAAATTAGTGTCATTGAGGGGGCACGGTGTTCGCTTTTTATTGCTATAATCATATCCGGATACGAAAAGAGGCTGGGGCAAAAGAATTGAATTAAAATAAAATCCGAACGATAAATTCAAATTTGTCAGTTAAACTTCGAATCAGTTCGGATTTTTCTTTTTATAGTATAATGGGTTTCCATCAAAACAGCGAAGGAAAAATACGAAGATTCCTGGGGGAACGAAGGTCTAGATGAGACCCCGTAGCGCGACGAGCACGAGGAGGCTCATCAGCCGCCCCCGGAAAGCGCAGTATTTTCCGCAGTGATGGTTAATGCTCACCCAAACATTATACTAAAATATACCGATTATCATTTTTAAGGTTTACGTTTTAGCTATGTTCCAGCCTCATCTCGATTTCACTTCGATTATTCCGCCTTAACGGGCAGCAAGACCCCATAGCAGTGAGGGCTACCGGTGATTGGTATATTGAATCGATTTCGTTTTGCTTTGTATTTTTCTGTATGTTTCGTCTGTCAATGACATGCCGTCAGAGCTAGTATTATCATCAACCTGGCTGACCGAACTTGCACCAAATACAGCACTCGCCACTGCAGGATGTTTCAAAACGTAATTTAATGCAAGAGCGTTCATCGAATTCCTATTATTAATCTTTTCAAGTTCCTGCTGAATGGTTTTCAGTTCATCGTAAGAGTAATCGAGGAAACCATCCCGACCTTTTTTGTCAATTTGTTCAAGCGCCCGGTTGCTGAGCATTCCTTTTGCCAATGGGCCCCGTGCCAGGACACTGATGCTGTTTTCACAGAGAAGATCCAATGTTTCTTCTTCCGGCCGGCGGTCCAGCATGTTGTACTGCATCATAACCGCGTCAATGTTTGAATGCTGCACATATTCACGAATAACGTTCGGCCGGATGGATGAGATGCCGTAAGCCCGGATAAGTCCTTCTTTTTTCAGATTCTCAAACGCTTCAATGGATTCACCGATTGGGTCATCAATCGTACCGCCGTGCAGCATGTAAAAATCGATATAATCAGTGCCTAAACGATGCAGGCTGTCTTTAACACCATCTTCAATATGTTCTCTGGAAGGATCCCAAAACCAGTCCTGTTTTTCTTCATTAAAATTATTGCCGACTTTTGAGGTTAAAATAACCTGGTCCCGTTTATCTTTTATCGCATCACCAACAATTTTTTCATTTTGGCCAAAGTCATACAGGTCTGCGGTATCCAGATGATTAACGCCGGCATCCAATGCACGATCGATAATACCGCGTGCTTTTTTACTGTCTGTTCCAAGTGACATACAGCCAAGTGTCAGCTCAGAAACGTATAAATCGGATTGCCCAAGCTGGTTCTTTTTCATCATATCTGCCTCCAATATAATTCATCTGATTCTATTGTAGAAAACAAATTGCGGCAAATACAACTATTAAGATATGATAGAATGAATAATAGCTGTGGAAAAAAGGATGATCACAATGAAGAAATTTGAAGAAAAAACCACTCATACGGAAACAATATATGATGGAAAAGTCGTTAAACTGCAAGTGGATGACGTTATGTTGCCTGACGGGAACACATCCAAGCGTGAACTCATTAAGCATGCGGGTGCAGTAGGGGTTATCCCGATTACAAAGGATAATAAAATTGTGTTTGTTGAGCAATACAGGAAACCACTGGAAAAATCATTGGTTGAAATTCCTGCTGGGAAGCTGGAAGACGGAGAAGATCCGGAAGTGACTGCAATGCGCGAATTAGAGGAAGAAACAGGCTATACTGTTACAGAGCCTATGGGGTTTGTAGCATCGTTTTACACATCGCCCGGGTTCGCAGATGAGATGATGCACCTGTATCTGGCGGAAAATCTGGAACTGATGAAAAATCCGGCAGATGGTGATGCTGATGAATTTATCGAGCTGATCGAGTTAACCCTGGAAGAAGCCAAACAATACGTTAAAAACAAAAGGATACATGACGCTAAAACAAACTACGCTGTACTGTACTTAGAAACACTTGAAAGGATGTAACAAATGCTGGAATCGTTTTTTGCCGATATGCATATTCACATCGGACGGGATATGCATAACAATCCGGTCAAAATCACCGGTGCCAAAACATTAACACTGACAAACGTTTTAAAGGAGGCGAGCCGGAATAAAGGCATCCATATGGCTGGCGTGATTGACAGTCATGCTCCGGCCGTCCAGCAGGAGATCAAAGAGCTTATCAGCGACGGGTACGCTCATGAACTGGATAACGGGGGAATCCGTTTTGAAAATGCAACCTTGATACTCGGTTCTGAAATTGAAGTATATGATGAAAATTGCCGGGGCCCGCTTCATGTTCTATGTTTTCTTCCAACTCTAAACAATATGGAAGAATTTTCGGAATGGCTGACAACCAAAATGAAAAACATTACATTAAGCTCACAGCGTTATTATGGATCGGCAAAAGAACTGCAGTATAAAGTAAAAGAACTGTCAGGGATTTTTATACCTGCACATGTGTTCACACCATTTAAAAGCATGTATGGAAAAGGGGTGCATCGGTCATTGAGGGAGGTGCTTGATCCGGATCTGATTGACGGCATTGAATTGGGACTCAGCTCGGATACAACGATGGCTGATCAAATCAGTGAATTGCACGCTTTTACATTTTTATCGAACTCCGACGCTCATTCACTCCCGAAAATTGCAAGAGAATATCAGGAAATAACGATGAAAGACCCCTCATTTAAAGAATTTTGCCGGGCATTGCATAATGTGGATGGCCGGCGGATAAAGCGGAACTTTGGCATGAATCCCCATCTGGGGAAATACTACACAACCGTTTGCAGTCAATGCCTTGAACCGCTCGCTCCTGACGCTTCCAAATGTCATCAATGTGGATCGACAAAAATTGTGAAAGGTGTGTTTGACCGGATTCAGGAATTAAAAAGCACTGATTGGACAAACAAGGACCGGCCGCCTTATTTATATCAGGTTCCATTGGAGTATTTGCCAAAGCTGGGTCCTAAGACGTTTACAAAGCTCCTGGAACATTTTCAAACAGAAATGAATGTGATTCACTACGCATCCCTGGATGATCTGAAGGAAGTCGTACCTGGAAAACTAGCATCATCCATTATAGATATGAGAGAAGGTAAGTTATCAATTAAAGCCGGCGGCGGCGGAAAATATGGATCAGTCACAACTTCTTAGCTCGAGTGCCAAAAATAATTTGGTATTTTTATATGGAATTCTTCATAGTTTTTATTAAAGGCCATTTAAAGACAGCCTAATGAAATGAAATTATGCGTGATGGAGGATTCCAATGTATAACAAGCGAACCCTGTTAATCGACCATGTAAAAGAACACGCTGTCATCTATATTTTTATGACAATCCTTTTTCTGACCGGAATTATTTTTGGCGCAATCATTGTCAACAGTATGAATTTCGTTCAAAAGCAAGATTTATTCTTTTACCTTGAACGCTTTTTTGGTGACATTAATAACGAAGAACAAGTGAACAGCAGCGAAGTGCTGAAGAGCAGTTTTCTATATCATGTAAAGTATTTATTTATCCTTTTTATATTGGGGCTTTCGGTTATAGGTCTTCCGGTTGTCTGGATTTTATTGTTTTTAAAAGGACTGGTCGTTGGTTTTTCGGTCGGTTTTATGGTTAATCAGCTCGGTGCGAAGGGACTATTTTTGGCTTCAGTTTCGATCGCACCGCAAAATTTGCTCGTGATTCCAATTTATATTATTGCAGGCAGTTTATCCATGATTTTCTCAATGATACTGTTAAGAAAGCTTTTTTCGCGGCGCATTTCCCAGCCAGTGCTTCAGCCATTTGGAAAGTATGCGATGCTGTTCGCTTCATTGATGGCATTTTCCCTGGCTGCAGCAGCTCTGGAAGCATATGTTTCAAATGAAGCAATGGAGTTATTAATAAAATCTCTTTATAAGGAGCAATAAATATTATATAATAATAATTATAAATAACAAATTATAATTATTATATTTTGACATGCTCCATCTGTCCGCATATAATGAAGTTGGGGATAATAGGGAGGAGACTTGCCATGGAACATCGAATCGAACGTATAAAAAAACAACTCCATGCACAAAGTTATAAGCTTACTCCACAACGGGAAGCCACGCTCAGGGTACTGCTGGAACGAGAAGAAGATCACCTGAGTGCTGAAGATGTCTATCTGCTGGTAAAAGAAAAAGCGCCCGAAATTGGCCTGGCCACTGTGTACCGTACATTGGAATTGTTATCAGAATTGAAAATTGTAGATAAGATAAATTTTGGTGACGGTGTTTCACGCTATGATCTGCGCAAAGAGGGGGCTGAACATTTTCATCACCACCTTGTATGCATGGAATGCGGTTCTGTTGAAGAAATAGTGGATGATCTTCTTGGTGATGTTGAAAAGATAGTCGAGAAAGATTTTCGCTTTCAAGTGGAGGATCATCGATTGACATTCCACGGGATTTGCAAACAATGCCAGGAAGCGGCAGTTCAGTCAGCCAGATAATGAAATGGAAGGAATGCCTTTTTTCTTAATTGAGAAAAAAGGTTTTTTAATTATATAAAAAAGCATAAATTTTTGGCTCTACGAATGCTTTATCGAAAATTGCCACGTCCGGCTCCAGCGCTAAAGCTGTAGCGTGACTTCCTTCACCTCCGTCCGAT
>NZ_DATGTT010000050.1:0-14599 GCF_035301675.1 Lentibacillus sp.
TGACGGAAAACCAGTCCCTGTTCCACAGGTTTATCCGGTTTCGGCTCAGGAGAAAGAATTGCACGAATCAGCGCCCGAACGCGCAGCTCAGCGGAAGAAGCGCCGGAAGCATTCCAAGGAAATGGCCGCAACGTTCGGTACCGATTACCCATGGAATGGGACAGATTAATGTGTAAAATGTTCGTTCACGAGGAGCGGACAGTTTTTTGTCAGGTCGAAAAGTAGTTCACTTATATAAAATCACATTATATTTAGCGTGCTAAATCATATAAAATTTAGTACGCTATTTTTACTGACACGACAACGTTCAAATGAACGATTTACAATTTTGTCATTGCTCTAAAAAGCTAAAACGGGTCAAAGTTACTTTTTAAAAGTACCTTGAGAGATACATTTTTAAGATATTGACTAACCAGGTATTATTCTGAATATTTATGTTAAAATAAATCTAAAGATTGTGATGAAATAGTTTAACGTATTTTTAAACGTGTACGATAATCGGGCCAGATAATTTAATACTTCCTTGTGAAACCACAAGGTATGGAACTTAATCAGTAATAGATGCGTAAAAAATTGTTAAGGAGGAGACGATCAATGAAAAAAATTATTGGCCGGTCAATATTATCTTCAATAATAATTGCTATAGTTGTGTGGATTGCAAGTATTATTTTTACTTTTTCATATGGTCAGTGGAGTTTTTTCATTGGTCTGACCTTATCGGTTGTACTTTTCTTTTTTAATAGTAGTGGGGGTGCCTTATCTAAAGGAGCGACTTTGGAGGCAAGCGAGTCTGGATGGAAAATCCAGAAAGAAAATAACGAATTGAGGGCAAATGTTGGTGTCGTGTTCTATGGTTCTGTTCTTTATACTATTATCAGCTTAATCGCTATGGTTATCTTATACTTATAAAACTTAGTGTTAAATCGTATATTATTGGAGGTGACCGAATCGAAATAAAACAAATTAAAACAGTTTATCGACTTGTTATTCCATTTTTGATATTAGGAGCTTTCCTATTTATTGCAGGTTGCTCATCAAACAGCGATGGCTCAGAATCTAATCCTAATTCACAAGATGGGAACTTAAATACTTTGAAAACTGTTATAGAAAGTACTTTCGCGGGGCCAGATCAAGAATTAAATAGATTGTCAGGTGACCCGGAAAACCTTACTGTTATTGGAAAGAATGGTGAAACAAAAAAACCGGAATCGCCAACTGATCTGGATTTGTATTTAGAGGAAATGTACCAGTCCCATTTCACTGAAGAGATGTACAATGAATACGTTGGAAAATTTGTTTTTAGTTACCAAGCAAAAGAAAACGATGAAATGAAAGTTGATAACATAGATATGAAGCAAAAAAAATCAGATGAAATCATCTATGACTTTATTGCAAATGTAGAGTATAAGGAAGAAGGCAGCGAAGCACAAGTTTACGAACTAAAAGGTCAAACTAATTTTTCGGAAGAAGGAAAAATCAAAGAATTTAAGCTTTACTCTGATGGTGGTTTATTAAAAGCACTTTCCGAAAGTTAACCGTTATATTAATTTAACTAACTGAGCATTGAGTTAAAAATCGCAGGAATTTTGATTACTGAACTAAACGAAAGAAGGAGACAAGTATATGTTGGATTATTATAGTAAGATCTCTTCGGAGGTATATGACATAGACAAATATGTCGGTCTTTCATTTGGAGATGTGGAATTTTATAGCGACAGATTAGCTTCTTGTACAGGTAATATTCTTGAACCAGGAGTAGGTACGGGTCGCATTCTTATTCCACTATTAGAAAAAGGTTTAAAAGTTGATGGCTTTGATGTATCCGATGAAATGTTAAAAATATGCCGGAATAATTGTGAAAAAAGAGGGTTGAATCCAAAAATTTTTGAAGGAAAAATGGAATCAGTTTCATTGGAAACGGAATATGAAGCGATCATTGTGCCAACTGGGACATTTTTGCTGCTACATAAGAGGAAAGATTCTCTTAATGCTTTAAGAAATTTCTATAACCATCTTTCTAACGGAGGCAAGCTCATCATAGACATCTTTTTGCAAACTGACTTGACGGTTGGTGATGTATTGACAAAAACTTGGGAAACTCAGAGTGGTGGGATAATCACATTGGAAAGTAAGATAGCCGAAGTCGATTATATCAGTCAATATACAATATCTCATAACCGATACGAAAAATGGAGTAACGGCGAATTAACACAGACAGAACTAGAACGATTTCCACTTCGTTGGTATGGGATTGAAGAGTTTAAAACAATCCTTGAACAGATTGGTTTTGAAGATATAATTATCTCATCAGACTACAAGCATGGAAAATATCCTGCAAATTCAACCCAGATAATAACATTTGAAGCCGTTGCTTATAAATAATTCTACCGTTATCGGGTGCTAATCAGGAATAAACTTTCTTTACAGATTCTTAAAGGAATGGGTGCCAACTACTATGTTGGCGCAACGGGACAAAAAAATACTCCGATGCAACGCATTTTTCAAGTAAACGGGTGTAGGATGTTTGATAAGAAAATTACTTATAAACTAAAAAGGCATTTCGATTAGGCTTATATGAGTGTCTCTCAGCAATACGATCGGGTACGAGAACGGAATAAGACCATACGCCATTTTTACGTCTAAAGGCCATTTAGTGAAACCATTTGACCGCCAAAAACGTATAATTATTTAAACTAAAGGGAGGCGTTATTGTGGATAAAAAAACGTACGAAAAGTTTGCTGAATCACTCATAAATACCCATCAAACTCCAGGTGCAATGGTTTCATTGAACAATCAACGTTATGAAAAAGGATTCGGCTACCGAGATAGGGAAAATAAATTGCCCGTAACGGCTGACACCATCTTTGGTATTGGAAGTATTACAAAGTCAATGACTTGTATCGCGATCCTTCAGTTACAAGAAGAGGGCGAACTATCCGTCCATGACCCCATTAAAACATATCTGCCCGAGATTACGTTCAAAGGGAGTGAAGATATTACACTTCATCATCTGATGACTCATACTTCCGGCATCCCCCCGTTAAATACACTTTTTTACGCTAATAAGCAAACAATGGAAAGGGATGGTTCATTCGATCTGCAAATTAAAATGGGCGTTCCCCTTGACCGAGAGCAAGACAGCATAGATACTTATGACGATCTCATAAACTATTTAAATGCAATTCAAATCGTTCCCCTTGATAGTCCTGGGAAATCATTCAGTTATTCAAACGACGGCTATGCCCTCCTTGGCATCATTATTGAACGTGTCAGTGGGCAGCTGTATGAACGTTATATAGAGAAGAACATCTTTGCACCCCTCGGGATGAAAAATAGTTTCTTTAATCCCAATCAATTGGATGAGCGGGCGGCGCGTCTGTACAGCATTGATCCAACCGCTGAAACGCCAGCCATCGAACACTCACCTGAATGGTGGGATGCGCCACCGATGTGGGCAGCCGGTTATGTAAAATCAACCGCCAATGATATGCTTCGCTTTAGTAATGTCTTTTTAAATGACGGCAATGGTATTTTAACTGCAAAAAGCCTTACTGCACTCACTTCCCAATATATTGAAATTGAGCCTGGTCGGCATTATGGTTATGGTGTTATCATCACACCTGACTTTTTTGGCACAACGCTCATTGAACACGGTGGAGGAATTAAAGGAGTAACGGCGCAATTCGCAGTATTGCCTGAGAGAAGCATTGGAGCCATCTGCCTAACGAACATTGCGGGTGCACCTGCAGAAGCTCTTTTAAAAGGAGCCGTGCAAAGCGATATGGGTATTGACCCTGACAAAGCGGCCATCAAATATGACAATTACACACTTTCTGAAGCTGATCGTCAAGCAATTACCGGCGTCTATCAATCTAATGAAGGGCAGACGATTAAAGTCTATGAAAAAGATGCGGCAATTTTTGTGGAGATCCAAGGAACTGAAATGCCAACCCGTGCCGTCGGTCGCCAGGATGTCACAGTTACAATGCATGGTACCGAGTACTTGCTTCAATTTACAGACGGTCGCCTTCATTTTGGACTTAGACAACTTGTAAAAAATGAATAGTTTTTAGAAAAGTTGTCCAGGATTACAAGCCGTCGAATAGCCAAGATTTCATAACCGGGTGTTTTTCCCTAATAAGGGATTAAGATGGAAGCTGGCCATCGTGCTGGTCCTCGGTGGTGTTCAAAGTGTGGCTGTAACCTTGATATTGATGATTTTCCTCTTTCTCATGAATTGAAATCTGAGTTAATGAATTGGGTCATTGAGTATGGAAAAATTTTAGAACAGACTGATTACGGCAAAAAAACAAAGCGTGATACTGCAATATTAGTTAAACCTTACGATGAAAAAGGATTGAGTTTGTATCAAAAATTAAAATTCTAGCTCGGAGATGGATACTAGTTAAATTATGTACATACATCACTTTGAATGATAACTAAGGCGGAGGGTGGCTTTGGTTTATCAATGTTTGTTCAATTATCAGGCGCTTATCCGTATAGTCTTGATATATTATTTCTTGGTGAAAAATCAGATTCTTTTGTAGCAATAAAAGCCCTGATGATATTGCAGATGGGCTTATTTTTTATGAAACAGGAAAATCCTGTACTAAACAAACGTGCGCGTTAATCTGGAACAATTCTGCGTCCAATATTACTAATACGAAGGGCTATTTTGTCTTGCATTTTTAGTTGAAAACGCTTACCATAAAAACAGATATATTCATACCATTTGAGGTGCTGGAATGATGATTTGTCTATGTGCAGGCGGCCAAAACGAAAGAGGCATGGTTTAACAGCCATCGCCTCTTTTTTTGTGCACTTTAACATACTAACGCAATAATACGGAGGGAAAGAATGGTTATTTTAACAGGCGAAACGCTGACACTGGATGAAGTGAGACGTGTTGTGGATGACCAGGAAACCGTTGACCTGTCAGAGGAAACGGAACGGACGGTGATGAAGAGCAGGGAAACGGTCGAGACAATGGTTCAAAAAAGGAAAACGATGTACGGCATCAATACAGGATTTGGGAAATTCAGTGATGTGATTATTGATGAAACAGATCTTGAAACATTGCAGCTGAATCTGATTCATTCTCATGCATGTGGCGTTGGGGAGCCATTTTCCGAAAAAGTCAGCCGGGCAATGCTGCTGCTCCGTGCCAATGCACTTTTAAGAGGATATTCAGGTGTGCGTCCGGTCCTGATCAGACAAATGCTGGCACTGCTCAATGCCGGTATTCACCCGGTTGTCCCGCAGCAGGGTTCATTGGGCGCAAGCGGTGATTTGGCGCCACTGGCCCATCTCGCTTTGCCGCTGCTCGGGGAAGGCGATGTTGTTTATCAAGAGAAGCGAATGTCTGCATCTGAGGCGCTCGTTGATGTATCGCTGGAGCCAATTACATTGAAGGCGAAGGAAGGTCTCGCCCTGATTAACGGTACTCAAGCTATGACGGCAGTGGGTGTTATCACATGTCTGGAGATGGAAAAGCTGCTTTATCAGAGTGAACTGATCGCGTCGATGACACTGGAAGGGCTGTACGGAATTATAGATGCTTTTGATCATGATGTGCATCGGCTGCGCGGCCATCAGGAACAAATCGATGTAGCTGCATATATCCGTGAAACCCTGGAGGATAGCCAATTTACCACACGGCAAGGGGAAAAAAGGGTTCAGGATGCCTATTCGTTAAGGTGTATTCCTCAGGTCCTGGGGGCGTCATGGCAAACATTAAATTATGTTAAGGAGAAGCTGGAAACCGAAATGAACGCTGTCACTGATAATCCGCTGATTTTTTCCGAGACGGATAAAGCAGTCTCCGGCGGGAATTTCCATGGTGAACCAATTGCATTTGCAATGGACTTTTTAAAACTGGGGATTGCGGAGATGGCCAATATTTCCGAACGCAGGGTTGAGCGCCTTGTCAATCCGCAGCTGAACGATTTGCCGCCTTTTCTCAGTCCGAAACCCGGCCTTGAGTCCGGTGCGATGATTATGCAGTATACTGCTGCATCGCTCGTTTCGGAAAATAAAACGCTGGCACACCCGGCGAGTGTTGATTCGATTCCGTCATCAGCAAACCAGGAGGACCATGTCAGCATGGGGACGATTGCGGCACGCCATGCACTGCAAATGCTCGGCAATGCACGCCATGTGATTGCCATTGAACTGATATGTGCCATGCAGGCGGTTGAATATCGGGGCACTGATAAAATGGCTGTGCGTACGAAGCAATTTCACGACAGTGCACGCAAGATTGTACCAATGATTTCAGAGGACAGAGTATTTGCTGAAGATATAAAAAACATGGCAAACTGGCTGAAATAAAAAAGGCAGGATAAAAAAGAGCCCGTCACACAGGCTCACAAATCATGCTTTTGACTTTTCAGTATTAACAGATGGCATCCAGCTATCTGCCCAATTTTGGATTTCCTGAATAACAGGTTTCAAAGCCTTTCCTTTTTCGGATAAGGAATACTCAATGCGGACTGGATATTCGGAGTATATATTGCGTTCAACAATACCTTCTTTTTCAAGCATTTTCAGTCGATCAGAGAGCAATCGTCCACTTATAGGCAAATCTGTTTCCATCTCGGAAAAACGTTTTGCGCCATTCAAAAGCTCAAACAATATCAAGCCGACCCAGCGTTTACTGATAATTCCCATTGCACCTTCAAAGCGCGGACATAAATCAGCCATGAGGTTCACCTCTCTCTGATTGATAATAATATGATTACGAAAAGTAACCTAATTCAATTGTAACACAGTCATCGCATTTGGTAAATTCAATATTTCGCACTGAATATGCTCAATTATTTGGTGATTATTAGCATTTGTGAAATAATAACACATAAACAACTTTTTTGGAGGTAACTTAAATGGCTGATCAAGAAACGAAGGAAAAATATGCTGAGTTAGCATTGCAGACAGGTGTTAATTTACAAAAAGGTCAGGCGCTGATGGTCAATGCGCCAATAGAGGGTGCGGATTTTACCCGAATCGTTGCCCGGAAAGCATATGAAATGGGAGCCAAGGATGTACATATCAACTGGACGGATGATGAGTTGACCTTGCTGAAATATGAAAATGCACCGGATGAGGTCATCGAAAATTTCCCGGAATGGCGGATTAAGCTGTATGAATCGTATGCTGAGGAAGGGGCAGCTGTGCTGTCGATCCGTTCAACCAACCCGGATTTGTTAAAAGATATTGATTCATCACGAGTGGCGATGGCGAATAAATCATCGGCACAGGCTATGAAAAACTTTCGCCAGTATACGATGAATGATCGGATTACATGGTCAATAGTCTCCATCCCGACCGGTGACTGGGCTCAGAAAGTTTTCCCGGATAAATTACGCGAGGACGCCGTGGCGAACTTATGGGAAGCAATCGTCAAAATTGTCCGCGTTGATCAGGACGACCCGATTGCGGCATGGGAAGCCCATAATGAAACACTGAAAACGGCGAGGGAACTATTGAATCGTAAAAAGTATACGAAACTGATCTATAAAGCGCCTGGCACTGATCTTGAAATCGGGCTTCCGAAAGGCCATATCTGGAAAGGCGGTTCGGCAGTTTCCGAACGGGGGATAACTTTCAATCCGAATATGCCGACCGAAGAGGTTTTCTCGCTGCCGCATAAGTATCATGTGAATGGAACGGTAGCAAGTACAAAGCCGCTTAACTATGGCGGCAGCCTGATTGATAATTTCAGTCTGACGTTCAAGGACGGGAAAGTGGTTGATTACAGAGCTGAGCAAGGTGAGGAAACGCTTAAACATCTGCTGGAAACAGATAAGGGTGCAAGCCGTCTGGGCGAGGTGGCACTTGTACCGCATGAATCACCTGTCTCCCAGTCAGGGCTGATTTTTTACAACACCCTGTTTGATGAAAATGCATCATGCCACATCGCATTGGGAAAAGCCTATCCTACCAATCTGGAAGGCGGCGCTGCCATGGATGAAGCAGAGCTTGATAAGCACGGTGTGAATGACAGCCTGACTCACGTCGATTTCATGATCGGCTCCGAGAATTTGGATATTGATGGCGTTCTGGAAGACGGCACAACGGAAGCGGTATTCCGGAATGGCACATGGGCGCTGAATGTGAAAGGGGAATAGTCGGTCTGAACTGAAATATTGGAGCAGGTGGCATGGACTCGTGCGAGAACAGTGCAAACTTGTGCGAAAACAGGATGAACTCGTGCGAGAGTATCCCAAACTTGTGCGAGAACAGGATGAACTCGTGCAAGAGTATCCCAAACTTGTGCGAGAACAGGACAAACTTGTGCGATAGCATCCCAAACCGATGCAGGAACAGCAAAAACCGATGCGGGATCGGGATCATCCAAGTTTGTGCGAGGGTAGCACCAATACGTACGAGCGGCACGAAAACGACCGAGTTTTAAGCCAAATCGTTTGCTGTAACTTATTTTAATCTGCAGCCTTAACCCAAAAAGGTGTCAGGTTCCATCAATAAACCTGACACCTTTTACTTATAAGTTTCATATCAGCTCATTTTTCACCAGGACAGCTTTAATCGTTGTATAATCGTATTCATCCGGCAATGATTCTTTCAGAGGTTTCAACCGCGTTTCTTCCAGTTCATCCCGTGCAGCCAAGATTGCCGTTTCTTCCTCCTCATTGAAAAATATACCCCATGCAAGCGGGTGCCCGTCCTTAAACGCCTTAAAAATATGCCCTTCAACGGTTTGCGAAGTCAGTTCCCGGATGAGGGCAATATCTTTGATCGATTTGCCTGACTGGAACATCGTATAGCTGATCGTATGGCTCGGCCGGTCATCAGCTTGCTCTTTCTTTTTGGGAACAGGTGCAGCACCTGCAATTTTAACAGGCCTTGACACATCTGGATTTTCCCTGAGCCATTCTTTTACTGTCGTCAGGAATGCTTTACCGTATTGATCGTATTTCTTTTCGCCGATACCTTTAATTGACAGCATATCTTCTTTCGTTTCCGGGAAATAACGGCTGAGTTCTTTTAATGTGGCATCGGAAAACAGCACGTATGGAGGGACGTCTTGTTCGTCCGCCATTCGTTTCCGTAATTCGCGCAATGCACTGAACAAATCCTCGTGGTAATCCACTGTTTCATTCGATGGAATAGGTGCTGTATATATCCAGACAGTCCGCTTTCCTTTCAGCACATCGACCGAATTTTGGTTCAGCCGTAACGTCGGGAATTTCCCGTCCTGTGTAGCGAGTAATTGTTCGGCAACCAGAAACTGAATGCGTTCCGTGAGTTCTTTTTCTGTATAGGCGGACAGGATGCCATAAGTGGAAATCGTGTGCAGGCGGAATTGATGCAAGCGGCTATCTTTGGATCCTTTGAGCACTTTAGCTGTCAAGCTTACCCCGAACCGTTCGCCCATCCGTTTGACACATGACAGAATCATTTGTGCTTCTTCTGTGATATCAATCCGTTCATGGCGGTAAAGGCAATTGCTGCATCGTCCGCAAGTGCTTCCGGTTCTGTCGTCATCATTAAAATATTCAAGAATATACGATGTCAGACAGCCATGCGTATGACAATAGTTGATCATCGCCTGCAGTTTCCGGTATTCATTTTGTTTGGCATTCTCATCGATTAATGATTGTTCGATTAAAAATTTCTGCAGTTGGACATCCTGGGGTGAGAACAGCAGAATGCAATCACTATGCTCGCCGTCGCGTCCAGCTCTGCCCGCTTCCTGATAGTACGCTTCGATTGTCATTGGCATGGCATAATGAATGATAAACCGCACATTTGATTTATCGATGCCCATGCCAAATGCATTCGTTGCGATCATGACTGTTTTTTCGTCATGAATAAACGATGCCTGAGCCTGTTTCCGCTCATCTTCCGTAAGTCCGGCATGGTATTTGGCCGCCGGAACCCCGCGTTTGGTCAGTTGTTCAAACAGTCTGTCAGCCTGCTTGCGCGTTGCTGTATAAATAATGCCGGATTCATCCTGGTGTTCCTTCATAAACGAACGGATATATGTTGCTTTATCTTTGCCTTTTACCACATGAAAGGAAAGGTTTTCCCGTTCAAAACCGGTCTTGACCACGTTATGTTTTCCGATATGTAACAGTGCCTGGATATCAGCCATCACTTCTTCGGTCGCGGTGGCTGTCAAAGCGACGGTAACCGGAATGTCCGGGAGCTGCTTTAAGTTGGGGATAATTGAACGGTAGCTTGGTCTGAAGTCATGTCCCCATTGGGAAATACAATGTGCTTCATCAAATGCCACCAGAGCAATCCGAATTCGCCGTATCGCGGAAATAAACACAGATGATTCAAAACGTTCAGGTGCGACATAAACAAATTTGCAGTTGCCTGCCTCGATATCGCGAAGGCGTGTTTGTTGTTCGCCGGTTGTTAATGAACTGTTTATGTAGGTAGCCGGAATCCCTAAAGCCTGAAGCGCATCCACCTGGTCTTTCATGAGTGAAATAAGCGGAGAGATAATGATAGCGACACCATCCAAGGCCATGCCGGGGATCTGGTAGCACAATGATTTTCCGCCGCCTGTCGGCATGACTGCCAGTGTGTTATCGCCGCTCATGATGTTATCTATTGTCTGTTTCTGTCCGGCACGAAATGTATCATAGCCAAAATATGTCTGCAGAATCTGCTCAGCATTTGTCATGATTCCGATTCTCCTTTGCCCTTTACCTCGGATGTAACGGTTAGTAATTCTCCGCTTAAATGACTTAAGCAGATACAGTGTTGCAGGCGGTGGACCGTTAATATCCGATTCTGTTCAACTAACATTCAGCGGGAAACCCCCCCCCCGCTGAATGAAGTTTCACTTCACCTATCCTAACATATTTTGAAGGCAAATAAGTCGGCAAATTTTAAAGGTCAAACGTTAGACAGCGGAAGACTTGCCTCTGAACAGATATCCTATCACACCCCCGGCGATTGCCGGGATAAGCCAGCCAAGTCCAAGTGTGAAAAACGGCAGATTCGACATGATTGAAGTGACAGCAGGCATCTTGACACCAAATTCCACAAGGCCATCATATAATGCTATAACGGCTGTCAAGAGAATGGCGCCCCGGTATACGGCTTGTGCCCCGCCAAAGAATTTATGCAAAAATGTCAGGATGATCAGTACAATCGCTATCGGGTAAATGAATGTCAGTACTGGAACAGAGACACTTATAATCGTATTTAATCCCTGGTTGGCAATCAGGTAGCTGGCGAGTGTGACCAATGCAATTATCCATTTGTATGAAACGCCGCTCAGTTTATGGAAAAACTGCCCGCATGCTACGACAAGACCGACCGACGTTGTAAAACAGGCCAGAGCAACAATAATTCCCAGCAATAGCGCACCAAAAGTTCCGAACATAATATCAGCCGCACCTGATAAAATAGCCCCGCCATTGGAAAAGCTGCCTTCAGATGCCATTCGTGAGCCAATCCAGCCTATGGATGTGTAGACAGCTGTCAGCCCGGCGCCTGCAACCAGCCCGGCTTTTAATGTTGATTTAACGAGTCCTTGGCTGGAAGAAATGCCTCGGTCTTTGAATGCACCAACTACAATAATGCCAAACGCAAGTGCTGCAATCGCATCCATTGTCAGATAACCTTCAACAAATCCGGAGAAAAATGGCGTTTGCATATATTTCTCGCCGGGGGCTTCCGGTACAGAGGTGAGCAGAAGGAACCCCCCGACGCAAAGTATGATAATGGCGAGCAGTAATATGGGTGTCAAAAACTGTCCAATTCGGTCAACCATTTTTGATGGGTTTTTGCTGACAATGTAGACCAGAATGAAAAAAACCGTTGTAAACAGAAACAATAATAGTGCGGCCCCGTTGGTAAATGGCTCGATGCTCATCTCAAATGCGACAGTGGCTGCACGGGGAATGCCGAAAAATGGCCCGATAGCAAGATACACCATTGACGTGAAAACTATACCGAATAATGGATGCACACGGTCAGCAAGTTCTCTTGCATCATCTTTGACAAACGAGACGGCAGCAACTGCAAGAACAGGCAGACCGACGCCGGTTATGACAAACCCCGCAATTGCCGCCCAAAAGGATGTTCCGGACTGGATTCCCAGAGTTGGCGGATAAATCAGATTGCCTGCACCAAAAAATAATGCAAATAACATAAAACCGATGATCACAAAGTCTTTTTTCATGAATATTAGTCCCTTCAATTAGTGCTGTTATTTGGCGCAAAAGATTAAATAGTCAGAAAATATTCGTTAAAAATAATTTAAATTGCCACAAAACAAAAATAGTCTAACAAGACAGATAATAGCTTGTCAATGCGTTTTACACAATAAGTATGACGTTTTTGTGAGAACTGCTTAAAAAAGGGATAGATTTTTTTCGGATTTAATTGTTTACATTCACTTTCAGCCCATTTAAAATAACGTTACCTACACTAACTGGAAGAACTTCTTCACAGATTATAAGAAGCAAAGATAAAGGGGAACGGTGATCATGCCTGGAAAGGCCGGTCCGTTCCCTGGGCATCCCGCTATAAAACATATTGCCAGCCTTCAACTCAACAGGCAGTGATTTTCCCGTATTAAAGTAACTAAGTATTTTAAAATGTAAACGGAGAATCAACTGCCTGTAAAGGTTTGATCCGTTCAGCTGGGATTCAGCGGGAAAAAACACCCACTGAATATATATTCTGACTGTTTATGGAAAGCATATATTTAAGGGGGGACAGTTATGGTTCCATCTCTTTTGTTTGAAGTTATGTTAGTCGGTCTCTTGGGGATGGGTTCCCAGTGGGTCGCCTGGCGGTATAGAATGCCGGCAATTGTCATCATGTCCATTACCGGTTTGCTTGCCGGGCCTATTTTTGGGCTCATGGATCCGGAGCAAGATTTTGGTGAGTTATATAATCCGATTATATCAGTTGCAGTTGCCATCATTCTTTTTGAAGGCAGTCTGAATTTGAGCTTCAAAGATATCCGGGGTCTTGGACGGCCGGTTTTCCGGATTTCAACAATAGGAGCTTTTTTGTCATGGATTCTTGGCTCGCTGACAGCCCACTATATTGCGGGTCTGAATTGGGCCGCTGCATTTGTTATCGGCGGGTTGTTTATTGTGACAGGACCAACTGTCATTATGCCGCTCCTGCGACAGTCGAAACTGAAGCCGCGTCCCGCTAAAATCCTTAAATGGGAAGGGATTATTGTTGATCCGATCGGTGCGCTGCTTGCTGTTTTTGCTTTTGAAATCATCACGTTTTTAACTGCAGGCAGTCAGGACGGTACAAAACTGCTCATATTCTTTGCGGCGTCACTCTTTGCCGTTATACTGGGCTGGGCATGCGGCAGAGGAGTTGGCTGGCTGTTTGAGACGGGAAATATACCGGAATTTCTGAAGTCGCCTTTCGTATTTACTGTAGTTATTGGCTGCTTCACGTTTGCAGATGAAATTGTCCATGAAACGGGGCTTCTGGCGGTGACATCTATGGGGATGACCCTTGCCAACATGGGCATCAGTTCTATTGAAGACATGCGCCACTTCAAGGAAAATGTGTCTATTTTGCTGATTTCGGCAATATTTATTATGTTGACGGCGTCACTGGAATTAGAGACACTGTTGAAAGTATTTGATCCGAATATTATGGGCTATGTCCTGCTCATGATGTTTATCGTCCGTCCTCTGTCCATATTCCTGTCAACTATCAGAACGGATCTGGCATTAAATGAAAAACTGCTGCTGGGCTGGATCGCTCCAAGGGGTATTGTCGCATTGACGGTTTCCGGGTATTTCGCTTCAATATTGAGCGAGGCAGGTTATGCGGACGCAACGCTCATCACGACAATAACGTTCGCGCTCGTGTTTACAACCGTTGTTGCTCATGGATTTTCGATCGGCTGGCTTGCCAAAAAGCTGCATCTTTCCATGGAAGGCAGGCCGGGTACACTAATTGTCGGAAGTAATAATTTCACGGTAAATCTTGCCCGGTCACTGCAAAAAGCAAAGGCACCGGTTATCATTGTTGATTCATCCTGGGAAAGATTGCGAAGAGCCCGTGAAGCAGCGATTCCATTCTATCATGGGGAGATGTTGTCAGAGCAGACAGAATATCGTCTTGATACAATCCCGTACGAGTATATGATTGCTGCAAGCGAGTATAACTCTTACAATGCCCTTGTCTGTACGACATTCATGCCGGAATACGGCAGAACAAATGTATTCAAGGTGAGTCCATATAGCCGCGATATTCATGGAATGGGTGATATCGTCAATAAAGTCGGCGGCAGGATTTTGTTCAGACAAGATCTGTCCCTGGAGGATCTGAATCAGAAGACCAGAGAGAATTATATTTTCCGTCAGACCAACATCACGAATCAATACAGCTATAAGCAATATTTAAACGAGAAAGATGAAGATGCTGTATTGCTTTATGTCATGAAACCATCAGGCAGGATGAAGTTTTACTCGGAAGAATGGCGGGTGACACCGGAACCTGGTGATACGGTTGTCAGCTTGACGCCGCCGGTTAAGGAAAAGAAAAAAATCCAGCGACGACTGGAGAACCAGCGGAACAATAATGGTAATGGAAAAAGTAAATCATGAGCAAGAAGGGCTGCCCGGGTTGGGC
>NZ_DATGTT010000051.1:0-68996 GCF_035301675.1 Lentibacillus sp.
CTCGGCTCAAGAGTTTGCCGCCAACTTCCTTCAGATTCCACCTCACGATGGACACCCTTGTCTTTGGCTAACGGTTCCTACTACCAAGTCCGTAGGAGACTTTCACTCCCTAGACATAACACATGCCCGGCGCACAATAAAGGCACCTACCTTTAATTCAAGATAGGTGCCTATTCAAAAACTTCTTTTAGTTGGTATTAAGGAATAATATTTAACTATTCTTTTGTCTTTCTTCCAGCATCTTTTTTAATTCATCTTGCCCCTTCCGAACGATCTCAATCTCTTGCTCCAATGTCTGTAATTTATCTGTTAAAGGGTTTAATGCCTCTTGAAGCATTTCTTGCAAGCGTTGTGTTTTTTCATTTTCTTGTATTTTCATAATTATATTTCCTCTCCTCCTTCAAATAGGCTACGTATTCTTCTCTAACGTGTCGCTGTTACGGATGGCTTTTCAGATTTCTGTTCCTCAAGAATACTGACGGGACTAAATACTTCATAATGCATTTGTTTTTCTGGTACGCTCCAATCTTTGAGAGCCTTATTAACAGCCTTCATAAAAGGTACTGGTCCGCAAAAATAAAAGTCAGCCTGGTTGCTTGGTAAGATAGATTTCAACCAATCCAAAGTGATAAATCCTTCTTTATCAAAGTTTTGCATATCTCTATCTCTTGCAGTGGGACTATCATAGCAAACATAGGAGTTTACGTTTTGATATTCGGAGGCTAATTGCTCAATATGTTCTTTCATCGCATGGACAGAGCTGTTTTGCGTTGCATGGATATAAGTCACAGATTGCCCTGTTTCAGCTAGTGTATTTAACATACTCATGAGAGGAGTTAGCCCAATGCCCCCACTAATCAAAACAACTGGCAGATCTTCGTTACTAATTGAAAAATCACCGGCCGGGACAGCAAAAGGCAACGTATCCCCTTCCTGTACATGATGATGCAAATAGTTTGAGACAATCCCATCAGGTACCTTTTCATTGCCTTCTTCCCGTTTGACACTAATTCGGTAATAGTCTTTGCCCGGTGCATCAGATAAACTGTAATGTCTCATATGGGTATACGTTTCACCTTCGATATCTGCTTTTAACGTCAAATACTGTCCGGGTTCATACGAGGAAATCGGCAGTTGATCGTCGGGTTTTAAATAAAATGATGTTACAAGGTCAGTCTCTTTAACCTTCTTTACAACACAAAAGTCACGAAATCCACGCCAACCACCAGATTTTTGTTCCTTCCCCTCATATAGATCATGCTCAATATTTATAAATGCATCAGCAATAGTGTTATAGGCCTCGCCCCATGCGTCAATTACTTCATCTGTAGCTTTATCTCCAAGAACATCTTTTACGGCCTGAAGAAGGGCTTCACCGACAATAGGATATTGGTCTGGTTTGACGCCTAGGGCAACGTGCTTTTCAGCTACCCGCATGATCAGCGGTTCAATATTCTTTAAATGGTCTAGGTTTTCACCGGCCGCATAGACAGCGTACGTCAATGCTTCCTGTTGCAACCCCCTTTGCTGGTTGGTTTGATTAAACATATTGTATAACTCTGGAGCCCTTGAAAAAAGCAGTTTATAAAAGCGTGTCCCTATTTCACGGCTATGATCTTTTAATACAGGTGCCGTTGATTTAACAATTCTGAGTTTGGTTGAGTTCATTTTATGATCTCCCTTCAACTTAAAAAGTTTTTTTAAGATCCCCTATAAAGCCAAGACTTTAGGGGTTTTTCATCCACTTTTTCACCTTACTAAAAGAAGACCTTCTAACTCTGTGATATGAATCACGATATATCAGTTTAATTTGACAGTTATGTGGCATTCATAGCACATTTGCAGAAAAATTCATGGAATTGAGTTCCATATACTAATCTAAAAGTATGCAATCTTTCTTTCGGATAAGTGCTTTTTCATTAAAAATAGTGGTTAGTTGTCGAGGTCAACGCTATATTATTAATCTTGGAACAACGAAAGAACCAAACTGGCGCTAAATAATCTCTGATTTAGCTGATGAATTTCACTGATATGATAGATGTCAAGCTTTTATGTATTCATTACGCAATTAAAAACAGACACTTGCCGGCTTGCATGCGCATATGTATATCAGTATATATGCAAAGGAAGTGAACCACATGTCGAATGATCAGCTGCAAATGCTGCTAACACAAACGCCAGAGGAAGGGTTTGAATTAGCTGTTAAGCTTGCGCAAAAAGGGGTGGAGATTACACAGCCTTCTGAAGAGATTAGGCAAATGTTGCGTCCGGTATATTCCAGAAATGCGGATAGCTTAATAGCAGTATCTCAAGTTGTCGCAATCCATTTTCAAACAGTAGCTGCCGCAAATAACTATTGGAGGATGCAGACACCACAATACTGGTACTGATAACACTTAACTAATGAGATCAGGCGCAATTTATAGGAAAGTTGCGCCCCTTGCATGAATTGTTATTCCGTAAACTGATCTATTTCCGCAATACAGGACGCCAATCTTTATTCATGAATGGCTTCCGATGGTTGGACGATAATTTGTCTTAGGTTTTCCTAATGGAGATATAGACATTACAATCCATGTTTAATTATTCCCGGAACACTTGGTACATCAATGCGTTCTTCATCCATCAGTTCACTGACAGAACCCACTTGATACCCTTTCTTTTTAATTCCTGATAGCATTGTCTTTAGTCCCTTTGCCACCGGTTTTGTTGGGTGCATCAGGATCATTGTGCCGTTCTTCACTTTTGACACAACCCGCCTGACCATTTCTGAGGCTATAGGCTTCCTCCAATCCACTGTGTCAACTGTCCAAAGGATTGTTTCCATACCAAGCTGATCGGCAATTTCAACTGTTGTTTTATTATAACTTCCACTTGGCGGGGCAAACCATTCAGGCTTTATGCCAAGTGTTCTTTTAATGATATTATTCGTTTTTTTCAATTCCCTTATTGTCTCTGATTTTGACCGTTGATTTAAATCAGGGTGGCTAAAGGCATGATTCCCGATTTCGTGGCCAGCCTGCTTAATTGTTTTTGCAAAATCGGGATTTTTTTTAACCCAGCTGCCATCAAAAAAGAATGTGGCCTTCACCCCGCTATTCTTCAGAACCTTGAGAATCTCTGGGATATATTCATTGCCCCATGCAACATTAATTAAAAGGGCGACCATTGGTTTTTGTGGATTTCCCCGGTAAATAGGTGCGGAATCAAGATCTTCAAGGTGGACATCTGGCGGTATTTGTTTATAAACAAGTTGATTTACGTCAAAATGACCATCCTGTTCCATGATGTTATAACTGGTTTTCACATCCACAGCCAACCCATTATACCCTGGAATCGCTCCCCATATGTTATCAATACGTGCATCAATTGCCGGAATTTTATGTTCCTTATTGTACGCTTTAATTTTCTTGTAAAGGGCATTATTTTTAATTTCCTTTGCAGTTACAGGTGATCCCATAGCCCACTGTTCGGAAAACATGTTCAAAGGATTAAAAAATGTTCCAAGCAACGAAAGCATTATGGCAAAGGATACCAGGGATTTTAAAATGCCTTTTTTCTTCACCTTTTCTCACCCCTAATAACCGGATTCCTCAGATGTCAGGTTTTCCAGCATTTGATAATCATGGCGTTTTAATGGCTTTTCCGCTGGACCCTCAATTACCTCACCAGTATAGGTGAAACGCGAGCCGTGGCAAGGACAATCCCAAGTGCGCTCACCACTGTTCCACTCAACCTCACAACCAACATGTGTACAAGTTGTGTCAACGATGTGCACCGTACCCCCTTGATCCTTATACGCTCCCTTCCTTTGTCCCTTAATACTTATAACGGCAGCCTCGTCATTAGCTAAATCCTCAACTGTTCTATTAGGAATTTCAAGTTTTCCTTTAATTAAATGGCTAACAACGTCTGCATTGTCCACGAAAAAGTTTTTCAGACTTGGATTCACAGAAAACCGTGATGGTGCAAATAATTTATGGTAAGCATTTGTTTTGCCTAAAATGCTTGATTGAAATAACAAAGCGGCAACTGTTCCATTTGTCATCCCCCATTTACGGAATCCTGTTGCAATCATAATATTCGGCTGATCAGAAGTTATCGGTCCAATAAAAGGTACCTTATCCTGTGTAACAAGATCTTGTGCAGACCACCGATACGGTATTTTGTCCACATCAAAAACATTTCGACTGAAACGTTCTAAAGCCTTGTAATGCTCCATTGTATCCATACCCTGCCCTGTTTGATGGCTTTCCCCAACAACCAAAACCATATCTTCCCCATTTACTCTTACAGAGCGAAGGGAACGTACAGGGTCATCTGCACTAACATATATACCACCTGGGTAGTCTTCTTTTGTCTTAACTGCGAGAATATAGGAACGATCAGCATGCATTCGTGCCGAATATAATCCCATTCCCTCATAAAATGGAAAATGGGAGCAAGCTATGACATGATTTCCCGTTGCGCTTGCTCCATCGCGGGTAAGGACTTTTGGATGTTTTCCAGTCTTTACATTTACACAAGGTGTGTTTTCGAAAATTTTCCCGCCTTTATCCACAATCTCTTGAACCAGGTGAGCTAAATACTTAAGAGGATGAAATTGTGCTTGATTTTTCATGACCAAGCCCTTTTTTATATCAATATTGAAAGGAATACTGTCCACCATTTCGCCGTCAATTCCAAGCTTTTCATAAGCCTTTGTCTCATTCTCAAGTTTATTGGCGTATTTTTCTGTAGTGGCATATAGGTATGCATCCTGTTGGATTAGCTCACAATCGATTTCCTCCTCTTTTACTGTATCTTTAATAAAATTCAGTGCCTTCATGTTTGCTTCGTAGTATAATCTTGCTTTGCTTTTACCGATATTTCGAATGAATTCATCATAAATCAAACCATGCTGTGCTGTAACCTTGGCAGTAGTATGACCGGTGGTGCCGTTTAACAATTTATTTGCTTCTAATAATGCAACTTTAAAACCTTCATTTGTTAAAAGATAAGCTGTGGTGATACCGGTAATACCACCACCAACAATCACAACGTCCACTTGTAAATCCTCTTTCAATTGAGGGAAATCCATTTCATCAACAGAATCCCTCCAATATGATTTTGTTGATTCCGGTAACCGCCCGTCTGTGTGACCTTTATCAGGCATTCTAATACCTCCGTATTTAATGTTATTCCATATTAGAATGTCCATGCAGAAGTATATTATGCTAGTGGTTCGTCATAATAAAGAAGAAAACGTGCATAATAACATAAGACATTTTAAACTGGAGGTCCGGCATGATGAAGAACATTCCTTTATCGTCTACAGAATTAGGAAATCTATGGCAAGCATATCAGGAAAAATCAATGGCATTACATGTTTTAGAACGTTTTATTAAAAATTCCAACGATGAACAAATCCAAGCTATTTTGCAATCCGCCCAAGATATTGAGACGAAAAATACAAACGCTATTAAAGCAGTTTTTCAGAATGAGGGGGTTGCAATTCCTGTAGCCTTTACGGAAAAAGATGTTGACAATAACGCTCCCCGTTTATTTGATGACAATTTTCATTTAATGTTTGTACGACTGTACGGCAAGATTTTGATCGGCCTTTACGCCTTGCACTCAGGGATGTCTTATCGTGAGGATATCTACAACTTATATCACGATTTTACATCAGATAGTCAAAGAATTTATAACGAAGCCACACAATGTCTATTAAAGAAAGGTGTTTTAGTACGTCCCCCCAGCGTACCTATGCCGAAAGAGGTTGAGTTTGTTAAAGATACAAGTTATACAGGCGGCTTGAATCCCTTTGGGAAAAAACGTGTACTTAATACAGTTGAAATTGGTCTAGTTTACCAAGCATTAGAAGCAAACATTACGGGGACGCAATTGATGGCAGGCTTTGCACAGGTTGCTGAAAACCCTGATGTTAAACAATATTTTCAACGCGGAAAGGAACTTGCGGAAAAGCAAGTGTCCATCATGAGTGACTTTTTAGTAAAAAGCGATTTACAGGCGCCTTCCACCTGGACAGGGATTGTATCTGACTCAACTGTTTCACCGTTTTCCGATAAATTAATGATGTATATGACCAATTTATTATCGATGTTTGGTATGGGAAATAATTCAGTTGGGGCAGCGTTTAGCTTTCGAAGTGACCTGCTTTTACAAATGGGGAAAATCCTGGCAAATACATTCGACTTTGCCAAGGACGGAGGGAAAATTATCATCAAACACGGTTGGATGGAAGAGCCGCCCCAAGCAGCAGACAGAACAAAATTGTCAAGGGGACAGAACAAATAAGGATTGGCATGCAAGTTAAGCGTTGACCGATCTATCATTGCACAGGGGAATCCATAAAATAACATCTATAACGGACGGATTACATGAATCAAAATCATAAATATGAAATGCTTTTTTGGAGTATTGCCTTGCCGGGCTTTGGGCAATTATTAAACGGGAAGTATATTAAGGGAATTATATTTGTTTTGTTAGAGTTTTTAATCAATGTGTTGGGAAGCTTTAATGAAATAATTATTTTAAGTTTTCAAGGAAACGTAGAAATGGCCATTGAGCAGACGAACTATCAATGGCTTATGTTTTATCCTTGTTTATACTTTTTTGCAATGTGGGATGCTTTTAAAGATGCAGGTGGAGGAAAAGAACCGTATTCATTTTTACCGTTTGCATTTTCAGCATACTTTGTGACTGTGGGGACAATCTATTCATCAAACCTAACCCTATTTAATGTATTATTGGGACCTGTCTGGCTTCCAATATTGAGTGTACTCCCAGGATTGTTTGTAGGATTTTTGTTAAAAAGGATACTTACAAAAAAGTTAATCTCATGATTAGCTTTTTTCTTTTCCGCGAAAATGTTTGTTCCCAATAAATTTATTTTTTTAATGTCCTCAAAGCGCATTCTTCTATTAAAAATACGACTCTTTCAAGAGTAGAAATTTATTCCAATTATCGCAAAAGATTGGCGACAATAAAGTTGTGCTTTTCTTCCACAATCTGGCCCGATTGCGGAAGACCAATTTCACTTTTGTCATTATACTAAATCATTTTTAACGAAAGAAAACGGCATAAATTATAAACCCAAATATTATTATAAGAATAAATATACCAGTGCCTTTCCATCCTAAAACTTCCTACCAAATCAACAAGACACCAATAGCACCTCTATTTAGTTAATCACTCAAGTTGCCAGATGGGTTGTTTTTCCACTCTTGTTGCCTCAGTCTCTCTCTTCTTTTTTAAAATGTTTCTTTGTCTTTAATCATTTCATCAAACCTTTTTTAATAATCTTTAGACTTATTCTAACATAGAGACTCAAAATACCTGGGTTAAATTTATAAAAGCATCTCTCTTTGCGCAATATACGTTAAATTAGCACTGATATTATTTATTCAAACATTGTCATACCAATAAAAAATAACGCACTAAATTTTATGTGATTTAGTACGCTAAATATAATGTGATTTTTTATTTTCTCCACAGTAAGTGAACTACTTATGAAAAACCAGGAACAGCTTTTTATTTGTTCAGCAGTGAATGTACATCTTCATATTGTAGTTCGTGAGCTTCAGCAACTGCCTTGAACGTTACATAGCCATCCAGCGTATTGATGCCTTTCAGCAATGCTTCATTGTCAAGGCATGCTTCCCGGTAGCCTTTATTGGCCAGCTTCAGAGCATATGGCACTGTGACATTTGTCAAGCCGATTGTTGCTGTGCGCGGTACTGCTCCGGGAATATTAGGAACGGCATAGTGTACAACGCCATGCTTTTTATATGTCGGATCATCATGTGATGTGATACGGTCACTTGTCTCAACAATGCCACCCTGGTCAATAGCAACGTCAACAATAACCGAATCTTCCGGCATGGCCTTGACCATATCTTCTGTAACCAATGTAGGCGCCTTGGCTCCCGGAATCAGCACAGCACCAATAACAAGATCTGATTCCGCCACCGCATCAGCAATATTTTTCGGATTGGACATCAGTGTGTTGATATCTGATCCGAACATCGCATCAAGTTCACGCAGCCGCCCCGGATCCAGATCAATAATGGTCACATCAGCACCGAGACCCATTGCGATTCTGGCAGCATTTGTCCCAACACCGCCACCGCCGATGACAGTTACTTTCCCGCGTTTAACGCCCGGAATGCCTGAAAGCAGAATACCCTTCCCGTTCTTTGTTTTTTCCAGAAACTGGGCTCCAATTTGCGAAGCCATTCGTCCGGCAACCTCGCTCATTGGTGTCAGCAACGGCAGTGTTTCATTGTCCAGCTGTACTGTTTCATAAGCGATGCCGACTACTTTGTTATCAATTAAAGCTTTCGTCAATTCTGGTTCAGCCGCCAGATGCAGGAACGTCAATAAAATTTGTCCCTCATAAAAGTAGTCATACTCCTCGGGTATCGGTTCCTTTACTTTCATAACCATTTCTTTTGACCAGGCTTCTTCTGCCGTGGAAACAACCACTGCTCCTTCATCGGTATAAGCCTCGTCGGTAAAACCTGAGCCAAGCCCCGCACCTGCCTCCACATAAACTTCGTGACCGGCATTTGTCAATGTGACTACGCCGGCGGGTGTCATGGCAACCCGGTTTTCACTGTTTTTAATTTCCTTTGGCACACCAATTTTCAAAACAATTACCCCCTTCTGAATAATGCGTGAATAATCCGGGAATTTCCCCGCTGAATGATAGTTGTACGAATCGGAGTTGTACGGGCAGCTGATCCCCCATTATCTTTCCGATTCCTTGAAATATTGAAGTGGGAGCGTTGCTGCCCGTTTTGAAGCCGGATAATATTATATGAAAGCATTTTCATTATAACAAATTCCCATAAAAAACACATTAAATGCTATCGATAACGGTTAATTACATCGACGCCGCCTGTAATTTCAAATACAGACCCTGTTATCATATCGGAGTCCTCATCACATAAAAACAAAATCATCCGTGCAATATCCTCTCCTGTACCGGGTCTGCCGATTGGCGTTTTATCATTTTCCACTCTTCTGCTGTCAACGATTCCGGCTTCCTTCATCTTACCGGTGATATTGCCCGGACAAACCATATTGGAGGTGATTTGATTTTCAGCCTCTTCAAAAGCAATCGTTTTCGTCAAAGAGGCCAAACCGCTTTTCGCTGCTGCAAACGCAGAACGATACATCCAGCCGGAAGCATTGTTGGCTCCCTGAAAACCATAGTTGACAATTCTGCCAAAACGCTGCCTCCGCATATAGGGAACTGTCAGCTTCAGCAAATAAAATACCGCATCAAGGTTGCCGTTGATCATTTCATCCCACTCATCTTCTGAGTAGTCAAGCAGTTTTTTTCGTTCAAATACAAAAGGGCCTGCATTGTTTATTAAATAGTCGATGCCGCCGTGGTATTCCACAGCGCGATTTATCAGTTTGTTCAGGTCCTCTTTTTTCGTAACGTCCGCTTGTTCAATATGTAATAAATGGCTGTATGATGCAAGTTCTTCCCGGACTTCACGGGCTCTTTCAGGATTACGGTGATACGTTGTTGTGACACGGTGCCCGGCTTCCAGAAAACTTTGGATCACTTGGCGTCCCAATCCGGATGTGCCTGCCGTTATTAATGCATGTCCCATCAACTGTTCCTCCTTTTCTGACATTCATAAGAAGCGAACTCTCATTATACAGGAAATTATAACATAATATAATAGCGTAAGTCAGAAAAACAATCCACCCTTGAGGAAGGATGGATTGACCAGCATTAATTTTTCTGGTTGTTATACGTGTGGATGCTGCGGTTATTGGAAAGTTTGTTTTTATCTTCAATGACACCGCTTTGGTAGCTTTCAAATAGTTGATGTTTTACTGTTGAAATGCCTTTTTTATCTTCAAAGAACTTATTTTTCTTTGCCAAGTTTCATCACCTCCATTTTTAGTGTGCTCACAATAAGGACACTAAAACAGTAATTTACGTTTCCAGTTTTGGTAAATATGATTGTAATAAGGGTGAAAAGGGTATTAAAATAATAAGTAGAAGGAGGGGTTGACGTTGGAATATAAGCATATCGTTGTGGCAATTGACGGTTCTGAGGCTTCTGAAACAGCATTCCGCAAAGCACTGGCTATTGTTAAACGGAATGATGCCCGAATGATACTTGCGCATGTGGTTGATTCAAGAACTTTTGCAACAGCGGAAGCGTATGACCGGACACTCGCAGAACGTGCAGAAGAATATGCTAAAGACCTCGTGGACAGTTACATGGAAAATGCAAAAACAGCCGGGGTCACCAATTTGGCAAGATGTGTGGAATATGGATCGCCGAAGGTTAAAATTGCCAAAGACATCGCCGGCAGCTTTGAAGCAGATTTGATTGTGTGTGGTGCAACAGGTATGGGAGCAGTTGAGCGGTTCTTGATTGGCAGTGTGTCTGAAAGCATTACACGTTATGCCAGCTGTGATGTGCTGGTTGTTCGCTAACAAATTTATCTCCGCACCCTTTTTAAATAAGCTGTTATCGCGCGATCTTGAACATATGTCGCGCGATTTTATGCCAGCCTTCATTTATCTTTTCTCAATTCGTTTGCGACATGACTCAGTTCCGGAATAATCAGCTTGTTCATGGCTAATTTCACAGCACCTGATGAACCGGGCGTGGCAAAAATCGCCTTGTTGCCAATCACCCCGGCAATAGCTCTTGACAATATCGCAGCCGAACCAATGTCTTCCTGATAACTCAGCATGCGGAAGATTTCCCCGAATCCGGTCATCTCCTTATCGAGCATCGGCTGGATGGTCTCAATCGTGACATCACGACAGGCAATTCCGGTTCCGCCATTTGTTAAAATAATGTCAATATTTTCTTGTTTGCTGACTTCCAGCAATTTTGACAGGATAGCATTGCCTTCATCAGGGATGATCGATCGATCACAGACAACATGACCGGATTCAGTCAGTAAATCTGCCATCAAATTTCCGCTTTTATCGGTTTCCTCAGTTCTTGTATCACTTATTGTTATAATCATACAATGGACCGAGGCTGTCGCCCGTTTATGCTGATGAACAGACAAAATATCTCCCCCCTTAACATTACGCCGTTAACCGGACAGTGTCCCGTGCGATCATAACTTCTTCGTTCGTCGGTATGACCATGACTTTGACCGGAGAATGCGGATAATTGATGAATGCCTCTTTTCCCCGTATTTTATTCCGGGAAGGATCCCAATAGACACCCATAAATTCAAGGCCGTTCAGCACTCTTTCCCTGATTACATCACTATTTTCACCAACACCAGCTGTAAAGATAATCGCGTCAACACCGGACATTCTTGCAGCATAGGATCCCAGATATTTGTGAATGCGGGCTGCAAATACTTCCAAGGCCAATTTTGCGCGATCATTTCCACCGGCCTGCTGCTCAATATCACGCAGGTCGCTTGAAAAGCCGGATAAAGCAAGCATACCGCTTCTCTTATTTAAAACATTGACGACTTCATCTGCTTCTTTGCCGGTTTTCTCCATAATATATGGAATGAGCGCCGGGTCGATATTTCCCGACCTTGTCCCCATTGTCACACCAGCCAAAGGTGTAAAGCCCATCGAGGTATCAATCGATTTGCCTTTATCAATGGCAGCAATACTGGCGCCATTTCCCAAGTGGCAGGAAATTATCCGCAGCTGATCAACCGGCAGTCCCAGCATTTCCGCTGCCCGCTGAGAGACATATTTATGCGATGTGCCGTGAAAGCCGTATTTGCGAATACCATAATCTTTATAATACTCATATGGCAGACTGTATAGATATGATTTTTCTGGCATTGTTTGATGAAAGGCGGTATCAAACACCGCAGCCATTGGCACATCCGGTAAAATTTCCTGGAAAGCGCGTATACCAGTCAAGTTTGCCGGGTTATGCAGCGGAGCCAATTCAGATACTTCTTCTATCGTTTGGAGGACATCATCCGTTATCACAACCGAATCACTGAATTTTTCACCGCCATGGACAACCCGATGCCCAACCGCATCAATCTCATCCATTGACTGAATGACGCCGGACGATTTGAGCTGCTCCAGCAGTTGTTTGACAGCTGTTTCATGATCCGGTATATCCATCACTGTTTCATCTTTCATCTCACCGACTTCAATTGTAAAAACAGAATCAGAAAGTCCTATCCGTTCAACGAGCCCTTTTGCCAAAACGTTTTCCTCAGGCATCTGGAACAGCTGAAACTTAAGTGAAGAACTGCCGGCATTGATAGCCAGTACATTTACATTAGACATGCTAACCCACCTTCATACAATCACTTATTCATATTCGCCGAAAACCAATCATTCATCTGTGCTAGAATATCGTTCATGGCATTTGTGTTTTTGAACGACGGCACCTGAGCTAACAGCGGCTGTTTTAGAGCAGTTGTGTCCGGTCCTTTCTTTTGCAGTATCAGGATGCTTTTTCGGTTCTTTTCTGATTTGAAAGCTGATTCCGGGAGCTGTATAACACCTATAATATGAGCATTTTCCTGAAGATAGGCATGCAGCTTATCAGACTGATCACTGTCAAACAGAAATTCAGGAATAACGAAAATCAAATAGCCGCTTCTTTTGGTATAATTCAGGCTTTGTTCAATGAAAAGATGATGCGCATATGAATGACCCTCATCCGCTTTCAGTTCATAATCATTCGCCCGGGTATCATCAGGATAATAACCGACAGGCAAATCACTGATAACCAAATCGACCGGTTCCATCAAAAATGGCCGTAAGCTGTCCTGATGAAAAAATTCAATTTCCTTCTTTTGCAGGTTGGCATTCAATACGGCAAGCTTTATCAGAGTTGGGTCGACTTC
Organism: Lentibacillus sp.; assembly: GCF_035301675.1. NCBI lineage: Bacteria > Bacillati > Bacillota > Bacilli > Caryophanales > Bacillaceae > Lentibacillus > Lentibacillus sp. The sequence continues at coordinate 12,841 of NZ_DATGTT010000051.1, forward strand.
TCCAGCTGCAGCATGCTTCAGACTGTCCACGTGCTCCAAAACGGTTGTTAGGAGATTACCTGTCCCGCCGGCTGGATCAAATACCCGGAGATTTTCTTCACCTTTGGTAACCTTTGCTGCCAGATAACCGACAAACATGGCAACTGTTTCCGGTGTCATTAGATGCTGCTGCTGTGTTGCTCCTTTCATTCCCTTTAAGATAGCCAATTGAACGGCTTTTCGCATCTCAACTACATCATAAGACGCTGTCTCCGGTATCGCTGGGAGCTTTTTAATGAGATTCTCATCCATATCATCGGGCGGACCCTGATAAAAAATAACATCGAGTGCTATTGTCAGACTGTCCAAATATGTTTCATTCATAGAGTGCTGGATGGTTTCAGTTAAATGATCGATTTCTTCAAACAATCGTTCTACGTTCGTTTTTTCCATGGCATAAATCCTCCGATCCATTGTCTCACAAGGCGTTTCTATTGTACCAAATGACCGGCGGATCCAAAAACAAAAAGCTCCCCTGCTATGTTCTGCAGCAGGAGAGTTATGAAATTTATTCTGCTTTTTGTGCTGCTTCTAAAGCACGGTCATAATCAGGATGGGTGGTAACTTCATCAACATATTCCACATATGTGACATTGTCATTTGAGTCAACCACAAATACTGCCCGGGCGAGAAGACGGAGTTCCTTAATCAGCACGCCGTATTTTTCACCGAAATCCGCATTACGGTGATCTGATAATGTATCCAGATTTTTAACTCCATTTGCTGCACACCAGCGTCCCTGGGCAAACGGCAAATCCATGCTGATAGTTAATACTTGTACGTTATCCAGCTTGTCTGCTTCTTCATTAAAGCGCTTTGTCTCATCTGAGCAGACACCGGTATCGACAGACGGAACGGCCGCAATCAGTTTAATTTTGCCCTTGTAGTCACTGAGTGAAACTTCCTGAAGGTCGTTGGTCAAAACTGTAAAATCCGGAGCTTTATCACCGGCTGATATTTCATTCCCTAACAGTGTCACCGGATCCTCGTTGAATGTTACTTTCCCCATTTGAATCATCCCTTCCTGTAAATATTAACCTATAGTCTTATTATGAATGGAATGATCATGTATGTCCACTGTCAGAGGTGCAGAAATGCGTGAAAAATTTGTGAATTATATATCAAAATTCTGATCAAATTGATCATCAAATTGCTGTGATTTCCGCTGGCGCCTTTGATCCTGCTGAGGCGGATCTTCCTGTTGAGGTTGCTCTTGCTGCTGTTCTTCCTTCTGCTGCTTCTCCTTCTTCTGGTTATCCTGATTTTCCTTGCTGCGCTGCTGACCGGATTGCTGTTTTATTTTATCCGGCAGTCCTGACTCTTTTAACAGCTGCTGGATCTTTTCCACCGCTTTAGGCGCAAAATCCATCATTTTTTCATATATATGTGTACTTTCATCAAGATGAATCATTTTAATTCCTTTTGGATTAACAATTAAAAATGCAACAGGGGTAACTGAAACACCTCCGCCGCTTCCGCCGCCAAATGGCATGGAATCTTTTCCACCTGATTCCCCGGAGCTGTCCCCATTGAATTCGCTTCCGCCTGCAGCGAATCCAAATCCCAGTCTCGACACTGGTATGATTACACTGCCATCCACCGGTGATTCAATAGGATCGCCGATGATTGTATTAACCTCAGTCATATCTTTCAAATTTTCCATTGCTGTTGTCATTAAGCCCTGTATTGGATGTTCATCCATGATAATCCTCCTTCTTAGATGGTAGCTTCTCGTTTCACAGAATATTTTCGTATGACTTTCAGTAATGCATAAATAGCTTGCCCTGTTCTAATGGATATCATGCAGTCAAAAGTCGACTGAATCTGTTTTTGATTATAAAGAGGTATCACCATAATCGATGGTTTACAGAGAAAATGACTTTTCGCAGATAATATTCCCGTCACCGCGCCAATTGAGCTCCATACTCCGCCGGCAGCCATCCCTGTCGTATGCGCTGTACCGGTACCGATTTCCGTCCGCCATGAAAAGTCATGAAACCGCAGCCGTTCCAGGATGAATGACACAGTCTCATGAAAGTCTTTTGTTTTCCGTACAAAATTTTGGCTGCTCTTATGTAAAAGCGATAAAATCTCCTGAAACGATTCCTCATGGTCCGGATCTTCTTCCGCTAAATCAATTGATTTTTTCAGCAACCTGACTCGATAAAAGTAGCAGGCAATCCGAATGACTTGTTCTTCCTGGGTTAACGTAATGGAACTGAACACTTTAATGCGTGAATATAAGACCACAATAAGAAAAAAGAGAAGGAATATCAGAATGCCAATAACCATTACCTCACCCCAATTGCTCACCATTATTATCGATTGCTTGTATTTTTATCCAAGAAGAAGCCGCGTCCGTCTGCCGGCTTTGATATTATACTTCCGCAATTTCCTTTTTTTACACATGGCTGGGTTAATTTTTGGATGAGTGATAGAATAAAATTAACAGATAAATGGAGGGATTCTCATATGTCGACTCGGAATAATCTGTATTTTTTCTACGCTGCTGATGACAAACTTGACCACAAGTTAAAGCCGTTATTTAACTTAGCGAGGGAGAACAATTTTGAGATTGTGGAGAACCCCGACGACGCTAATGTTATTATAAGTGTCGGTGGTGATGGCGCATTCCTTCAGGCTGTCCGCCTAACCGGATTTCGCCAGGACTGTTTATACACAGGTATCACCCGTTCAAATGAATCAGGGTTATATTGTGATTTTAATATGGACAACTTTGATGACATGCTGAACTCGATGCAGCATGAAGAGATGGAGGTACGGCGATTTCCGGTCATCGACGTACAGGTGAACGGGGAATCAACTTTTAATTGCCTGAATGAAGTCAGTATCCGCTCAACTATCATCAAATCAATCGTTATTGATGTACATATCGATGATTTGCATTTTGAAACATTCCGCGGTGATGGACTGGTTGTGGCAACACCAACAGGAAGTACCGGCTATAATAAATCGACACAGGGCGCTGTCATCGATCCTAAAATACCGTGCTTCCAGGTATCTGAAATTGCATCACTTAATAATAACCGTTACCGTACGCTTGGATCGTCATTTGTCTTGAGCAAAGAACGCACATTAACAATGGAGGTTGTTCAGGATGGAAATGATTATCCGATTATCGGGATGGATAACGAAGCATACCCTATCCGAAGTATTCAAAACTTGACCGTTAATTTGAGCGATAAATTGATTAAAACCGTCAAGCTGAAAAACAACTCCTATTGGAACAGGGTGAAGCGGACATTTTTATAAGTCAGACCATCTAATCTCATCGTGTTAAGTTGTCAGGTCCATTAAACATAGAAACAGAGCTATCCCCGCAAGGATAGCCCTGTTAAGCCATTATTATGCTGTTGTTTACTGCGGCATGTTACCGCCAAACTGTTGTTCAGCTGTGTTTACAAGACGTTTTGTGATTTCCCCGCCTACAGATCCGTTGGCACGGGACGTTGTATCAGCACCAAGTTGTACACCAAACTCCTGTGCAATTTCTGTCTTCATTTGGTTTAGAGCTTGTTCTGCACCAGGGACTACCAGTTGATTTGAACTGTTGTTGCTTGGCATAGTAAATCACCTCCTTGGTACCCTTATGTTGCGTACCGAAGCGAGAATTTAAAACTGGTAGTTGTTGTCAATTGTTTATTATAATAAGTCATCAAATTCCTTTTCTGCATTCGCTTTGCCACTCAATGTCACCACTTTGATACCACTGACTGCTTCTTCAATCAATTCCGTAAAATCGGTTTGTGACTCAAATTGATTCACCTTTTCCCGTCCTGGCCGCGTTTTCGGTGATTTTGGAACAAAAATTGTACAGCAATCCTCATACGGACGTATTGAAATGTCGTACGTATCAATTTTTCTGGAAACCCGCACAATATCGTCTTTATCCATCGCCACCAATGGACGGAGAATCGGATAATTAGTCACCTCATTAATGGTATTCATGCTTTCCATCGTCTGGCTGGCAACCTGTCCAAGACTCTCACCCGTTGTTATGGAGAGAATGGATTCTTTCTTGCAAACTTGTTCGCTTATCCGCATCATTATCCGGCGCATAATGGTCATAGCATAATTTTCTGGCATTTCGCGAAAGATGTGCTGCTGTAATTTTGTGAATGGAACAATATGAACATTCACTTTATTGCCGTAGCTTGTCAGCATTTCAGCTAAATCCAAAACCTTCTGCTTCGAGCGTTCGCTTGTAAACGGCGGCGAATGAAAATGAATCGCTTCAATTTCTACCCCGCGTTTCATAGCCAAAAATCCTGCTACAGGGCTGTCTATCCCCCCGGACAGCATCAGGAGCGTCTTGCCTGATGTTCCTACAGGCAGTCCGCCCAGACCTGCGATTACACTTGAGGTGATATAGGTTGCTTCGGTTCTGATTTCAACTTTTAGCTCTAAATCAGGCTGATGCACATCAACTGTGAATCCGGTTGTATTTGACAGCAAATGTTTGCCGAGAACCTGATTCATATCTTGTGAGCGTATCGGGAACGTTTTATCAATGCGCTTTACGGAAACCTTGAATGTTTCGGCATCAGTCGCATTTTTCAGCGCCCATAATGCGGCATCTTTGATTTCATCCTCGTCATTTTGGATTTTTATAGCCAGACTGAGACTCTGAATGCCAAATACATTTTTGCATTTTTCCACGACAGCTTTCGGGTCATGCCCATTGAGCAAGACAAACATCCGGCCTTGCGTACGCTTTACTTTCGTTTCCGGAAAGTCTTTTAATTGCTGCCGGAGATTATTTTGCAGCTGCACAATAAAACTTTTTCTGTTTTTACCTTTTAAAGCCATTTCACCATAACGAATTAATATATGATCATATTGCATAATTATCTACTCCAGTATTGCTTTTAATTGATCGATTGCCTCTGATAATGCATTCAGAAATACGTGAATTTCTTCCTCTGTCGTATCATAAGCTAGACTGACCCTTAGTGCAGAGGAAGAACGGTCTTTTTCATGACCGCATGCAGCAAGAATTTTGCTTTCATCAGACTGTTTGGAAGAGCAGGCTGATTTCGTCGATATATAAATATCTTGTTCTCCGAGAGTATGAATGATAACTTCCGGCTTCAGCCCCGGAACTGCAAAATTCATAATATGAGGTGCTGCATTTTCAGGTGTATTGACTTCCACACCTTCCATCTCACTCAGCTTTTCTCGCAGCAGCTGCTGCAATTCGCGCATATGAACGATGCCTTTACGCTGCCGTTCGTTTATCAAACGGATAGCCTTAACAAGCGAAACGGCACCGGCGAGGTTTTCGGTACCTGATCGGAGGCCCTGCTCTTGATTACCTCCATGGAATAACGGGAACAATGTAGTCCCTTTCTTAATATAGAGGATTCCTGTCCCTTTCAGTCCATGAATTTTATGCCCTGATATGGTGCATAGATCAATTCCACTGTCTGCAAGCTTTAACGGCACTTTGCCCATTCCCTGAACATCATCAACATGGAAAAATAATTTTGGATGCTGTCTGGCTATTTTACCGATTTCCTCAATAGGCTGGATGGATCCAAGCTCGTTATTCACATGCATAATACTGATTAATATCGTATCATCCTTGATAGCGTTCTTCAGATTGTTGACCGAGACGACACCATTTTCATCAACCGGCAAATAAGTCACGTCAAAACCTAAATGCTCCAGACCTTTGAAAGCCTCATCAACCGAGGAATGTTCAACATCCGTTGTGATGATGTGTTTGCCGCGCTCCTGGTGTTTTAGTGCGATGCCTTTAATAGCAAGATTGTTCCCTTCTGTTCCGCCAGAGGTAAATACAATCTCCTCACGTCGGACATTCAACAAGTCAGCAGCCTGTTCTTTTGCCTTTGCGAGCAGCTTTTCAGCTTCCCCGCCAAATTGATGAATACTCGACGGATTCGCAAAAAAACGTCCGGATGCCTGCTGAAAGCTTTTAAGCACAGCCGGATCAGGTTTTGTTGTTGCACTGTTGTCCAAATAAATCATGCTCATAACTCCCTGTAAATCTTTTTGCATTCAACAATAAGCAAGGCTGCTTATCAGAAAAAGGATCAATTGTATCTTATCCTTCCCATTAAGGCAGCCTTTACATCCATATCACGATCTGATCCCAATGTTCCCTGGAATTAACGGCAGAGATATCACCAGAATCGTTTGTAATTTTTGTTGGAAAATTTCCCTGAATTTTAGCCCTTATGATTGTTCAAGGCAAACATTCGGCTTAATTCGCCGCTTCCTGGAATTGTTCGATATGCTTCAGAGCGCCTGGTTCCACTTCTTCAACAGCCCTTGCTGCCTGCTCAAGCGCAAGCTCATATTCAAAAGCGCGGAATAAGCGCTCTGCTTCTGACAGCTTTCCGGCAAGTACAGGATCCTGACTGCGATAACGATTGGCGTACTGGATGACCTGTTCGGTTAAATATGCCTGCTCAAGAAGTGTTTCAGTCTGCTCTGCCACATAATCAATAGTGGTCTTTGCTTCGGACAAGGCTTGCTGGACCTCAATCATATCAAGCGGCTGTTTTTCCAGAGCCGAAAAAACCCGGTTATTCCGTTCGTTCGCTTCCTCCATTTTGTTCCAGATAAAGGTCGGGACACCGGGGATATTGCTCTTTTTCAGCCGGCGATTGACCTGATATAGCTGCTTTCGCATCTCTGCCAATTTTTCTTTTGCTTCGATTTCGTCCTGACGCATATCCTGAATGCGTTTTTTAAATGATTCATGATTTTCCTTCAGTGATTCCAATTCCTCAAAGCAATTTTCAAGTTCGCTTCGCAGCTCTGAATGCGGTGTATTGTCATGCTCAATAGAATCGTTTATATCTTCCAGGTGGTTGTGCAGCTGCGTAATGGCTTTATCCAACGATAGATATTTTTCCATATCACCATCTTCAAAATAGTAATTTTCCCTTAATGCTTCAACTTCTTCTTTTGTCACATTAAAATTACTTTCCAATGCGGCTAATGCATTTTGATAAGGTGTTAATTTTGTATCGACGTAATTTTTTGCGAGTGCTTCTTTTTCAAGAAGCTGATACATTTCCGCAATCCGTTCTTCGATTTCGGGGATAATGTCATTTGCTATTGATGTATCACCTTTTTCGAGGGACTCCATACATTCAGTAAGCCTGTACTGATAATGTTTTACCTCTTTTTCAAAACCGAGATGTTCGATCCGGTAGCCGTCTTTCTTCATATCACGCAGACCATTTACTAATTCATCCAGCTGTTCAGGCAGTTCTTGCTTGCATTTTCGATAGATGGCGGGAAAATCATCCATTTCGGCCGCCAATTGATCTAATCGCTGTTTCAGTTCTTCAACCAGATTTCGTGCTTCTGAATAATTGCCTGAACCCACTAATTCATGGTATTGGGCAAGTTCTTTTTCCAGCTCATCAAACTCATGTTCAAACTGTGATTCTGCATTCCCATACCGGCTGCGGTTGTAGGAAAGTTTTTTACGTAAAGCTTTCAAATCAGGTTCAATACGTTCAATGTCTTTACGGCTTGATTCCTCTGATTCCATCAATTGATCAAGTTCTTCCAGCGTTTCATCGATGTCTTTCTCAACCGATTGCAGCGTCTGCTCCGCGATGCGCAATTCCCTTTTGGCGGTTGGAAAGCGGTACCGGTCAGAAGCCTCTTCCGCATCAAATAAATACTCCTCAATATCCGGCAGTTCTTTCGTCACGATGTGCTCCCAGCGTTCTTTCCATGATTCAAACTTTTCCTGGGTCTCACCGGACAGATTAAGATTTTTAATACGAGATATCTCGGACGCAATGTTACGGTTCATGATATCCATTTTCCATGCTTCCAGCCGATCGACAACATCATAAACTCTTTTACGCAAGATTAATCCTGTAATAATAATTGCAATGATAACAAGAATACTTCCAATTATGTATGCCATAAAATGCCCCCTGACACGTTATTACTAATAAGAGGTTTATTTCCCTGAATATATGTGTGAGAAACCTATTTCCGAAAATAGTTATCCTTATTATTAATAATACCATGTTATTGGCGTTTTTGGCTAAAAAAATTCAAATAAATTCACGATTCGACAATATTTTTACACAAAATCACTAAATCTCGTACATTTGACCTTTTTTTATCCGCATGTAATGGGCAGTAAAACCCCCACCTCAAAAATCGGGTATGCAAGGAAGTGTAGGTGGGGGATAAACTGCCCTTAAATGTCCGATTCTGTTCAACTAATTCAACGGACCTTTTCTCTATTTTGCTCGACAGCATATTCCAGCCAATTATCAATCATACGCGTGTAATTCCTGACAAATTGATGATGCGAAAATTCGCCCACAACTTGGTTTTTCCATTCATATTGCATTAGGTAAGGCGTAGTTAACATCCCTTTCAGCTGCATCAGCAAAAACTGCTTGTCCAGGTGTTTCTTTTTTTGTTCAGGAAAAATGGCATAGAAAACATTACTAATGACATAATTTTCTTTTGCCAGGTAAGTAACCGTCATTTCACGGACAAATACCGAATCAAGTGACAGTTCACGATGAATAAAACATGATAATTGATAGTTGTTCTGCTTGTACTGTATAATGACTCCAATCAAATGTTTCAGTTTATCCAATGGCGGCAGTGTATTATTTTCCGCCAGAGATGTTTCAATCATGTCAAGATAAGCTTCATAATATTGCGTAACAGCATATTCAAGAAGCCCCTGTTTGCTCTTGAAATAGTAACTGATCAATGAAACATTGACAGCAGCTTTATCCGCTATATCCCTGACAGACGTACCATGAAAACCATTCTGAAAAAACAGTGAAGATGCGGCATCAATAACTTTTTGCTTCGTTGGACTTTTTTTCATTGGATTCATGCCCCCTTACTTCACTTGTACGACGATATGAAGAAATATCCTGCAACTTTCGCTCGACAATTACCACAGCTTTTTGTCGAAATAACAATGGAAGGAAATGAATCGATATGTTTCAGGCAACCGCTTATTCCGGTGATAAGGTTAAAGATTATGAATTATTAATAAAGCAATTAACAGCTCTTTCAGAAGAAGAAACAGACACGACAGCCATTTTATCGAATGCCTCTGCCCTGCTGAATCAATTTCTCGATGACGTTAACTGGGTCGGATTCTACCTGTGGAAGGAGGGCGAATTAGTCCTGGGACCATTCCAGGGTTTGCCTGCGTGTATCCGGATTGAATATGGCAAAGGTGTCTGCGGAACAGCCATCAAGGAATGGAAAACACAGCTCGTTGAAGATGTATCGGCGTTTCCAGGTCATATCGCCTGTGACAGCGCCAGCCAATCAGAAATTGTTGTACCGCTGTCAAAAGGTAATGAGATTTATGGTGTCCTTGATATTGACAGTCCGTTTAAAAGCCGGTTTGACGAAACAGATAAAATCTATCTGGAGAAATTCGCTGGAGAGCTGGAAAAATTCCTGAATTAGGCATCCAACTCATTAGTTTTTGCAGTTCTGTGCTGAAAATGGTTGACTTCAGAACTGATAGGCTATATACTATTCGTTGTGTAAAATAAAAAGGTAGCCTATGTGAACCGGCATTGCCCCCATTTTATTCCTCCAATCCCAGGAGGTGTATCGTGTAACTCTCTGCTGCTGGAGCGAAGGTACATGAAAATAAAATGGACAATGATCAGGAACACGGTCGTTTATTTTATGCAAATAAACTATAAAGGAGGAAATGTCAATGTCACGATTTACCGGATCAGACTGGAAAAAATCACGACGCCTCGGCATTTCATTGACAGGTACCGGTAAGGAACTGGATAGACGCCCTTACCCTCCAGGACAGCATGGACCTAATCAACGTAAGAAAATGTCTGAATATGGTCTTCAGCTACAGGAAAAACAAAAACTCCGCTTCATGTATGGATTGAATGAACGTCAATTCCTTAACCTATTCACACAAGCGGGCAAAATGAGAGGTGTCCATGGCGAGAACTTCATGCTCTTGCTTGAATCCCGCCTGGATAACTTGGCTTATCGCCTTGGATTGGCTCGTACACGCCGCCAGGCACGTCAGCTGGTGAACCATGGTCACGTGACTGTCGACGGCGGACGTGTGGACATCCCGTCATACCGCGTGAAGCCGGGTCAGGTCATCGGTTTGCGTGAAAGATCACAAAATCTTGATATCATCCAGGAAGCAATCGAAGTGAATAACTTCGTACCTGAATACCTGACATTCGATGAAGATAAAAAAGAAGGAACGTATTCACGTTATCCTGAACGTTCCGAAATGCCGGCTGAAATCAACGAAGCGCTTATCGTCGAGTACTACTCACGTTAAGGTCGAATTTTATAAAACTCCCAAGCCTTTAACATATGAAAGGCTTGGGAGTTTTTCATGTTTACAGGCTTTTAAACTGTCAAATTTACTGGAGCTCTAAAATAAAGCTTGATCAAAATGCCGCGTTTTGTAAGAACGCACTATTCGATTGACACGCCAATTCTCTGGTAAATGTTTTTTAAACGTAAAATTCCATATCTGGCTTTTCCTGTTTATAATAATCTAACCTATCTTGCAAGGTACCAGTATGAAATTCGAATTTGTGACCATCCGGGTCAGTAAAGTAAATAGAGTACCTGTCCCTTTCATTCCTTGGACGACCAGTTAAAATGTTTACACCCATCTCCTCTAAATTCCTGTATATACTATCAAATTCTGATTCATCAATTGAAAAAGCTACATGGGTGTAGGATTGACTTATTTCATTACGAGGAATATTCTTTTCTACATTAAGTGCCAACCACATACCATTTAAATCGAAATATGCAGTATTTTTGCCTTTAACCAGCAGTTTAGCATCAAATACATTTTGATAAAACTCAATGGATCTTTCCAAATTAGAAACCGAAAATAAAAAATGATTAAGACCTTTTACTGTCACTTTTATCACCTCAGATTATTACTTTTAATATTAAACTAACTTTAATGCTCCGGGAGTTATATCTAAGTGTAAATAACTGTAAATTTTATTTCTGCAGGAAACTGGAGATAACTTATATATTTGCATAGAATCTTCCGGACTGGCTAAGCTAACTGGCAGGGTTATCATGAAGTGAGGTGTGGCAGGTGAACGAACACGATTTATATATGAAAATTTTCGAAGTGAAAGAGGAACTCGGGGGTATGATTAAAGAACATTGGCAGTTATACTCAAATATGGGGACAGGCTTTTTCTGGATCAATCTCGCGACTGTGACTGTCCCACTGATTATCTGGCTTGTCCTTGTAGACCGGAAAAGGGTATTTGAGATAGCTTTTTTTGGTTTTTTCAATCATGTTCTCTGGTATATGGTAGACAGTTTTTTAACGTCCAATAACTACTTTAACCATCCGCACAGTCTGTCCTACATGCTGCCACAGGGGATCACGGTTTCGGCGGTTCTGCTGCCAGTTTTTTTTATGCTGATTTATCAATATTGCACAAACCATAAAAAGAACTTATGGGTATATTTGGGAATCGGCAGCTTTTTGTTTGCATATGGATTTGGTTCACTAATGGATGCCATTGACATGGTCCGCCTTCATAATGGGATGAATCTGTTTTATCTGTCTTTAATTAATGTAGCGGTTGTCTACACTTCATATGTGATGACTCTACTTTTTTTGAAGTTGCGTCAAAAAAGTACTTAAACAGCTCCATTGTCTATTATGACAGTGGAGCTGTTCGCTTCAGCGCATCTGTAACTTTTGCAAGCATGTTACAGCAGTTCTTTATGACCTCTTTCTATCCCCATATCATACTTATACGCTCATAACCCGGTTGACTTTTTTAAATGCGGCAACGGTTCCGGGGCTGCAGTCAATATGGAAATTGACGTTGCCTGTAGTTGATCGAAATCCACTTCATGGTCGTAAATTCCTCTAAACTCCATTCTCCGTTCAACCGGCCAAGACCTGATTGTTTTTCACCGCCAAATGCGACAATTGGCTCGTCGTTAATAGTGATGTCGTTGACGTGAATCATACCAGTATGTACCTTTTTGGCCAATTCGACTCCGCGTTCCCCATCAGCTGTATGAACAGCACCACTCAGACCGAAATTGGTATTATTCGCTATCTTGACAGCCTCTTCGTCAGTTTCAAATGGTATGACACTGACAACAGGACCAAACATTTCTTCCTGGGCGACAGCCATATCTGAAGTGACATCAGTTAAGATGGTTGGTTCCACCATATTGCCGGTAATGTTTCCCTTTAGAATAGGCTTAGCCCCCTGTTCGATGCCTTTTTCAATGATTGCTTTAAGGTTCTGTGCCGCACTTTCGTTCACGACAGGACCGATTACTGTGTCCGGGTCCCGTGGATCGCCAGTTTTCAGGGAAACAATCTTCTCTTTATATTTGACAATGAACTCATCGTAAATAGACTGATGGACGATAATCCGATTAGCTGACATGCAGATTTGACCCTGATGGGTGAACCGGCTGAAAGCAGCTGCGTTAACCGCATAGTCGATATCAGCATCCTCAAGAACGATGAAGGCGCTGTTACCCCCCAACTCCAGGAGTGGTTTCTTGAAATGTTTGACCGCCAGCTGAGCAATATGACGACCAACGCCGGTTGATCCGGTGAACGAAATGATTCGTGGAATCGGGTGCTCCACAAAGGTATCACCAATCTCACTGATATCGGTTACCACGACATTGAACAATCCCTTTGGAACGCCGGCTTCTTCAAAAATCTTGGCAATAAGCGTGCCGCCGACAATTGGTGTCTCCTCATGCGCCTTCAGTACAACACCATTGCCCGCGCCAATTGCCGGAGCAATCGATTTAACGGACAGGAAGAAAGGAAAGTTGAATGGGCTGATAACCCCAACGACACCTGCTGGCATGCGGTATAGGCGATTTTCTTTTCCATCTTCAACAGACGGCAGAATTTTGCCTTCCTTTTTCAGTGGAAAGGTTGCTGCTTCCTTTAACATATCCTTGACAAGACCGATTTCAAATGCAGCTTTTAAACGTGTGCCGCCAAGTTCATCTATAATAATATCAGTAATATCCTCTTCATGCTCCTTAACATATGATGCAGCATTTTCGAGAATATCCCGCTGCTTATATGGATTGATTTGATTCCACTCATCCATTCCTGCTTGAGCAGCCTGATAAGCCGCATCCACATCCTCTGTTGAACCCATCTTGAATTCCGTAATCACCTCACCATTGTACGGATTCTTATCAGCAAGTGAGCGATTGCTTTTTCCGTCACGCCATATCCCGGCAATATACTGTTTGTTGATTGAATTGATGTCTAACATAATATCCCCTCCTTGGAAGTCAATTAAAAAATCCAGTAAATCATTTAAATTAATTTCCTTCAGCTTGTCCATTTGTAAACATCGTTCGATTTACTGACATAAATAACTTTCCCTTTAGGATCTATAAAAATGCAGTTTATCAAAAATATGAAATTAAAATAATTCCTCACGCACTCTAGCAGAAGTGTGAGAGGATTTCTCTAGTTTCCTGCCCCTTCTTGACGTTCAATTTATTTCGATCACTCCATGTACCAGCACCTCTGTGTCATACCCCACTCTATTAACGGGCTATCCAGTGTGCACACTAATAATTCGAATTATTCCATAATTGAAATATATTGTAAGTTTATGTATTATTTATATAAGCTAATTGCATTCAAATTAACGTGCTAATATCCATTGGACATGATTTTGTCAGACCACAGGATATCAAATCAATTGCTCAATATATTTTTGAACATCGCATCGTACTTACGATGGACAGCTCTATTCGCCGTGAAATTTCAGAGGTCATCCAGGAAGTGATTCAGTCTGTCGATGTGCCTGTTGAAGCGAGGGCCATACGATAATGCAATGGAAATGGGACATGACCAGCAATAAAAAACTTGAACAAGATATTATGCTGGCGCTGATTATATTACTGATTGCCGTCAGTCTATATCTAGATCGTTCACTTTCTTTTGTATTCATCCGAATCACATGTGTTTATCTGATCGGTCTGAAGTGGTATAACCGTGAAGCCGCCCGGAAATTGACCCTGGATATGCCGTATGAGTCTATCAAAGTATTTCAAGGATCGCTGGATAGATGCTATACCCTCCCGAAAGAAAATTGCACCTACCAGTCTTCTTAAGCTTTTACGGAGTAGAATAAATGATCAAATTAGAAAGAGACTGTCCCGATAACATATTCGCAGACAGCCTCTTTTCGAATGGGTTGTTATTAGCCAAATATTAATTATTTGCTTAACGTACCATGCGGATCAATGACGAATTTTTTCGCAACGCCGCTGTCGAAATCAGCATACCCTTGCGGAGCCTCATCAAGCGAGATGACCGTTGCATTTACAACATTGGCTATATCCGCTTTTCCTTTCAGAATGGCATTCATTAATTGCCGCTGGTACTTCATGGCAGGAGTTTGCCCTGTTGTAAACGAATGCGCTTTTGACCAGCCCAGACCAAACCGCACTTTCAGCGAACCCTGTTTGGCATCTTCATCCTTAGCACCTGGATCTTCAGTTACATATAGTCCCGGTATACCCAAATTGCCGCCTGCTTCCACGACATCCATCATCGTATTCAACACAGTAGCCGGAGCATCTTTATGATCTGTTCCATGCCCATAAGCTTCAAAGCCCACTGCATCAATGGCACAGTCGACCTCAGGGATACCAAGAATCTGTTCAATCTGTTCGCCAACGTCGTCATGTTCCTTTAAGTTGATTGTTTCACAGCCAAAGCTTCTGGCCTGTTTCAGCCGTTCTTCTTTCAAATCACCAACAATCACAACTGATGCACCAAGCAATTGGGCGGAGTGTGCCGCAGCCAATCCAACCGGACCCGCACCGGCCACGTAAACCGTTGAACCTGTTGTGACGCCTGCAGTTACTGCACCATGATAACCCGTTGGGAAAATATCCGATAGCATTGTGAGATCAAGGATTTTATCCATTGCTTTATCCTTATCCGGGAATTTCAATAGTTGAAAATCGGCGTATGGCACCATGACATATTCAGACTGGCCGCCTACCCAGCCGCCCATATCAACATAACCATATGCACCGCCCGGTCTCTCCGGATTAACATTCAAGCAGATATGTGTATCCTGGCGCTGGCACATTTTACAGCGCCCGCAAGCCACATTAAACGGCACGGATACAATATCCCCTTTTTTGATAAATTCCACATCACGTCCGACTTCAATGACTTCACCGGTAATCTCATGTCCCAGCACCAGACCTGTCGGGGCAGTAGTACGGCCGCGAACCATATGCTGATCACTGCCGCAGATATTTGTGACGATGTTTTTAAGTATAACTCCATGCTCACATTTTCTGCCGGCATTTGATTTGGGTACGCCCGGTCCATCACGCAGCACCAAATCCGGGTATGCGATATCCTGCACTTCCACGTTTCCTTCACCTGTGTACACGACTCCACGATTATCAGCCAATAAAATAACCTCCTTCGTGTTTTTTAGGGATATACAGATCACAACAAGTATGAGGACCCTATTCCTTGTCTACCCGTTTATAACTTTATAAAACTGAAAAATTGAAAAATAAATAGTTTTTGTTATATTATGTTTTATTTCTTAATAAGACGGGAAGATGGTTAACTGAACCATATAATGGAAAATAATATGCAGAAAGGATGACTAAAGTGGAAAAACTCAGTTTGGACACGGCAAAGAAGCTGTTAGACAGTGCTGAACAGGAAGCGGGGAACATAGGCGTACAAATGGTTATTTCCATACTTGACGATGGCGGAAATCTGGTTGCGACGCACCGGATGGATGATGCATGGCTCGCAAGCATTGACATCGCACATAATAAGGCCTGGACTTCAGTAGCCTTAAAAATGCCGACTTCCAACCTGGAAGAAGCAACAATACCCCAGGCGGAGCTTTGGGGGCTTAACACAACCAATCAAGGAAAAATTGTCGTGTTCGGCGGCGGTATCCCGCTTGAAAAAGACGGAAAAGTGGTAGGTGCAGTCGGCGTCAGCGGTGGCGCCGTTCCACAGGATGTGCAGGTGGCTGAGGCAGCGGTAAATACATTTGAACAGGAAAAATAACAATGGGGCTGAATCAGTCCAAAAAAGCTCAGAATTAATTCTGAGCTTTTTTTGGCATGTAACTATGTTATTTGTACATCGGGGACAAGCCCACGGAAATTTAGCTGCACCTCTTTTTTAAATATACCCCAAGATTTATATTTCCCGTCTATATCTCAAAGAAATGTACTTCTCTCCTTCAACGTTACCATAGGCTTCTTTTTCACGCATAAAACGAAAACCTTTTGCTTCATAAAAAGGAATACCTTTATCATTTCCTTTAAGCACAGATACCCATTGTTCCTTAGAACCCTTATTACGCTGTATATCTGTTAAGTGGTTTAATAGCTGGGTGCCTATCCCTTCTCTCCGGCGTTGGGGATCTAGATACAAAACATAAACTTCACTTTTATCATCGTCTTTCATACCTCCGCCAATAGCCCCTACAACTGTTCCATCGTCAAGTGCTACAAAATAACCGTCCCAGCCCTCTGCTTCTTCTAACTCTCCGTTGATACGATCATGATTATAAAATATTTTATTATTTCTTCTTATATTTTCTTGACTTTTGATATCTGAAATTGCGTCCTGCCTACCTTCTATACAGACCCTGGAAATCCCTTCTACGTGCTTTGGTAATCCCCTTTTAACTTCAATCATCATTCTCCCCCATTCGATAGCGTGGCTTTATAATATTCAATAATAGTAAATGAAACAGTCAATCATTATTAGACTCTTGTTCTTACACTTGATAGTTCAACCACACTTTAATGTAAAAATCTCTATCATTGATAGACTGTGCTTCCGCTTCCTTCATGATTGCTTTTGTGATGAACTGCAGTTGGCTCCCCCTTGATTCCTTCCCGAAGCAGCTTCTTCAGCAAATAATTTATATGGTTAAATTCTAACATAACTTAGGCACAATGAATGATGGAACCCATCTGGAATTTGATTTTAAAGCTGGCAAGACACACCGGCATAAATTATACGCACACTTTCAGCTAACTGCCTTTCCATTTTACCTTCTATTCGAATAAAATAACGTAAGCTCGAAGGATCGTCAGGGAAAGGAGTGGTAACGATTGAGAATTCAAACCATGAACGGAATAATTATGAATCAAGATTATACGAAATAGAAGCCCGGCTGAAAGTATTAGAACAATCACTGGAATCAAAAGCAGATACGAAAGATATCATTGTAAAAATGGATGAATTGATTAAAGAAAAAGAGCTCATTACAAAATCGGAATTAAACAATTTTCATGAGAAAATGGAAGCAACGCTGCATGCCAACCACGTTAAACTATTAAAATGGATTATAGCCTCCGGAATCAGTTCAGTAGCTGCCATCGCAGCAGTCATACGTGTCTTTGTATGAATGATTCTTCATGCAATCATATAAACCCTTTCCACCGCAGTAATATACAACGACTTTCCCATACGTAAAAATGAAAGAAAAGTTGAACTATTGACAATAATTTTATCGATGTTACAATTTAACCAACAATTAAATTCATGAATTCACTAGGGGTGCCTTTTAAAAAGGCTGAGATCAAAGCAATGCACTTTGAGACCCTTTGAACCTGATACGGTTGATGCCGGCGAAGGGAAGTGACGAACGGAACACAACCAATCTATTAACCTTATGATACGTTCAAAACCACTTTCCCTGCATCAGGAAAGTGGTTTTTTTATGTTGTTAAAACGAGTTTCGGGAGGTGTGTCAATGGACCGAGTTCAAAAGCGTGATGAAAATTCAGGAACGTTTCATATCATCTCAACCGGACAGCAGACACCGGAAAACTTAGCAGCCATTACTGAACAGGTCATTCCCCCTGTTGACGCGATTCATCTGCGGGAAAAAGCGTGGACTGATAAACAAATGATCCAAGCCATCCGGTTGCTTCATGCCAAAGGAGTGCCACTGGATAAAATCATTATCAACCATCATGCGGCAGTTGCTCATATCATGCACACAAAAGGCGTGCAGTTAACCCATAACAGCGTGGATGCAGCGACAGTCCGCCGTTCTTATTCCGAACTGCATATTGGATGTTCTGTTCACTCGGCAGAAGAAGCCATCTATGCCTGCAATCAAGGTGCAGACTATTTAATCTTCGGTCACGTATTTGAAACACGGTCAAAACCTGATCTGAAGCCTATGGGATTGGAAGAACTAAGAAACGTCGTGCAGCAGGTGCACATACCTGTTCTGGCAATTGGCGGGATTACTGCGGAAAACACACCGGATGTCATGCAAGCAGGTGCCAGCGGAATTGCTGTATTATCCGGCGTATTATTGGCCGATAAGCCTCTGGAAAAGGCAGCAGCCTATAATACGGCGCTACAGAAAGGCGGTGAACGACGTGTATGATGTCATTATAGTTGGCGGTGGTGTCATTGGCAGCTCGATTGCCTTTCAACTAAGTAAACGCGATTATAACGT
The DNA here is from genome assembly GCF_035301675.1 of Lentibacillus sp. Classification (NCBI taxonomy): domain Bacteria; kingdom Bacillati; phylum Bacillota; class Bacilli; order Caryophanales; family Bacillaceae; genus Lentibacillus; species Lentibacillus sp. Next base: position 31,413 of record NZ_DATGTT010000051.1, read on the forward strand.
GCTTATCATCGAAAAAGATGAAATCGGGCAGAAGGCATCCAAAGCAGCAGCGGGAATGTTAGGTGCACAAAATGAAATGGAAAGTGATAGCCCGCTTTCATCACTTTCCCATCAAAGCAGAGCCATGTTCCCAGATTTAGCGGAAGAACTTAAATCGCTCAGCGGGATAGATATCGAGCTGATTCAAAGTGGGATCATAAGGTTAGCCCAAACGAAAGAGGAATCAAGACGATTAAAGCAGGCTTTTGAACGTCAGCAGAAATCTGGTGAAGAAGCCTCATTGCTGTCTCCCAAACAAGTGAAAGAAAAAGAACCGTACATTAACGACTCCTTGACGGGCGCTCTTTATATGGCAAACGACGGGCAAGTCAATGCATCCCTTTTAACAAAAGCACTGGCTCAGTCTGCTGTCAGATTAGGCGCAGATATTCTGGAATATACCGAAGTACAGGATTTTTTGGTCGAAAGGAATCGCATTACCGGGGTCAGCACAAACAATGGGACATTCCTTGCCAATACAGTTATCACAGCGGGAGGTGCATGGAGTAAAGGGATTTGGGAGAAAACCAATATGACATTGGATCTTTACCCGGTAAAAGGCGAATGTTTTTCCGTCTATCAGAATGAACACCTGATTACTTCGAGTATTTTTACAGCTTCGTGCTATATCGTACCGAAGTCCGGCGGGAGATTCATTATTGGCGCTACACAAAAGACCTGCAGTTTAGATCAGTCTGTACGGCTGGATGGACTGCATTCGCTAATGACAAATGCCATTCACCTTGTCCCTGAACTTAAAAATGCCAAATGGGAAAAAGCCTGGACCGGTCACCGCCCGCAAACCGGGGATGGATTGCCATATATGGGCGAACACCCTCAAATAAATGGGTTGTGGCTGGCGGCCGGGCATTTTCGAAATGGCATTTTATTAGCGCCCATTACCGGTTTGCTGATGGCTGATTATATCGAAGGCAAGTCTGTTGATGATACTTTTGGGCTTCAGCGACGAATACAAAAGGAGGTAAGTCTATGAGTCTGCTTATTAATGGATCAACTGTTCAATTACCGGAACATGTGAGCACGGTTTCTGATGTCATTCTTCATTTTTTTACTGATCGGCCGGTGGTCATTGTCGAACATAATGGTGAAATCATAGATAAGGCATCCCATCCCACGAGGGAAGTGACGGATGGCGATAAACTGGAATTTGTACATTTTGTAGGAGGTGGCTGATATGTTGACTATTGGCGAAAAATCATTTCAATCCCACTTACTGTTAGGAACCGGGAAATATCCGAATGTCGATATGCAGAAACAGGCAGTTGCTGTATCGGAAACAAACATTTTAACCTTTTCTGTCCGCCGGATGGATATTTACGAACCATCCCAACCTAACCTATTGGAAAAAATTGATATACAAAACTATGACTTATTACCCAACACAGCAGGAGCATACACCGCAAAAGAAGCTGTACGAACAGCTAAATTGGCCAATGCATCCGGTCTTTGTGACATGATCAAAGTCGAAGTGATTGGGGATAAGAAAACACTGCTCCCAGATCCTGTTGAAACACTTAAGGCAACAGAAGAGCTGCTGAAAGAAGGATTCACCGTTCTCCCATATACATCCGATGATGTCGTCCTGGCAAGAAAATTGGAAGAATTGGGAGCACATGCCATTATGCCTGGTGCATCACCTATTGGATCAGGACAGGGGATTATCAACCCGCTTAACTTAAGCTTTATCATTGAACAGTCAAACGTACCCATCATTGTCGATGCGGGAATCGGTTCGCCGAAAGATGCCGTTTATGCCATGGAACTCGGTGCGGATGGAATTTTATTAAATACTGCTGTATCCGGTGCTGCTGACCCTGTCAAGATGGCGGAAGCTATGAAACTAGCTGTTCAGACAGGAAGGCTCGGTTATGAAGCAGGACGCATTCCCATAAAACGTTGTGCAACAGCAAGCAGCCCGCAGGAAGGAATAAGTGTCTAATGGAAGAACGTTATTCCAGACAAATATTATTTTCGCCCATTGGCAGTGAAGGCCAGCGTAAATTACGCCGGAAACATGTTTTAATCATCGGCGCCGGAGCACTGGGCACGAGTATTGCGGAAATGCTCACCCGTGCCGGCGCCGGCAAAATAACCATTGCAGACCGCGATTATGTTGAATGGAGCAACCTCCAGCGTCAACAGCTCTATACCGAAGATGATGCTATAAACAGGATTCCTAAGGCCATCGCAGCAGAAAGAAAACTGCAGGCAATCAATCATGACGTGACCATTGACACTAAGGTGACTGATGTGACACCAGAAGAAATGGAGCAGCTTGTTGAAGGTGTTGATCTGATGCTCGACGCCACAGACAACTTTGATATTCGCATGATTATGAATGATACCGCTCAGAAATTCAACATTCCCTGGATATACGGCGCTGTTGTGAGCAGTTATGGGATCAGTTACACGGTTGTACCGAATGAATCGCCATGCCTGCATTGTTTGATGGAACAAGTGCCTGTAGGCGGCTTAACCTGTGACACAGCCGGCATTATAAGTCCCATTGTCCAACTGGTAACGGCACACCAGACGGCGGAAGCATTGAAAATTTTGACAGAAAAACGAGATGCTCTAAGAAATACACTCGTGTCGTTTGATATTTGGATGAACGAACAAACATCAATTAATGTTAACCCATTAAAAAGCGACACCTGTTCTTCATGCGGAAAAACGCCGACATACCCTTTTCTGAATTACGAAAATCAGACCAAGACGGCCGTGTTGTGCGGCAGGAATACAGTTCAGATTCGGCCGAAGTCCACTGAAAAACCGGATTTGCAAAAAGTGGCTGATCAGTTGTCCCATTTGGGGAAAGTAGAGCAAAATCCCTTCCTGTTATCGTTTGTCATTGATTCAAATCGTCTCGTTCTATTTCAGGATGGCCGTGTTCTTGTTCATGGAACCAATGATACCGCCCAGGCAAAATCGCTCTATCACCGATACCTCGGTTAAAATCATCGAGACACGCAATAAATTTAATCTGAATCACAGCCTTAAGCAGACCGATACGATTTATTTTATTCACGATAATCATTAATCAGGGGGATGCAGATTGGAAGTTTTACAGTGGTTTGTTGATTTGGGAGCAAGCGTCATGCTCCCTATCATCTTTTTCATCTTTGCATTAATACTCAGGACAGGCGTCAAAAAAGCCTTCTATTCCGGTATTACAATTGGGGTCGGCTTTGTTGGCGTGAATCTGGTTCTCGATTTATTAACAGAGAGCCTGGGTCCGACAGCACAATCCATGGTTCGACATTTTGGAATGGATTTACAAATTATTGATATCGGCTGGCCGGCCGCTTCAGCCATTTCCTATGGTACAGTACTGGGAAGCCTTGCCATCCCAATTAGTATCAGCGTCAATATCCTGTTGTTAACATTCGGCCTTACCAAAACAATCAACGTGGACATTTGGAATTATTGGCACGTGGCCTTTACCGGCTCTCTTGTATATGCCATCACGGATGACTTTGTCCTTGGTATTTTTACAATCGGTGTTCATGCGGTCGTTTTATTATTGCTGGGAGATCTGCTGGCCTCTGATGTCGAATCCTATTTTGGTTTTCAGAAGATGACATTTCCACATGCGGCTTCTGCTCCATCCTACTTTTTAGCGAAACCAATGAATATTTTGTTTGACCGGATCCCAAAGTTCAATAAAATCCATGCAAATCCGGAATCCATTCAGCAGAAATTCGGATTTTTTGGAGATTCAACCATACTGGGTGTTCTCCTTGGTTTCTTAATAGGTTTTTTGGCAGGTTATGAATGGAAAGATATATTGCAATTGACTGTTCAAACGGCAGCCGTCATGCTTTTAATGCCCAAAATGGTCGCTTTATTAATGGAAGGACTCACCCCCATTTCCGAAGCAGCCAGCAGCAATATAAAGAAGAGATTCCCTGACCGAGATCTTTATATTGGCATGGACAGCGCACTGACTATTGGACATCCGGCGGTTCTGTCCGCTTCCTTATTGATGGTGCCGATTACACTGGCTGCGGCCGTTATTCTTCCGGGAAATCGTGTCCTGCCGTTTGGTGACTTAGCCTCCCTTCCGTTTTTATTTTGTTTAATGGTGCCTGTGTTTCGCGGGAATATCATTCGAACAGTGATCACCGCGACAATTTACATCTGTATTGGATTATACATAGCTACCTGGATAGGACCACTATTTACGGAAATGGCCATAAATGCAGACTTTGATACGGGATCAAACACAATTATTTCATCACTGATAGATGGCGCCGTTTGGACAACGTTTATTTTTGCAGGTTCCGGAAAATGGCTGGGCTGGCTCGGCATCGGCATGATTGGCATCACGTCCATTGGCGGACTTCTATATATTCACAGACTTAAAAATAAAGGGGAATAGACATGAAAAAAATACTTGTTATTTGCGGTACAGGGATAGCTACTTCCACGATCATTATCGAAAAAGTAAAAGCATGGTTAGAAAAAGAACAGCTTAATGAGCAAGTTGAATTGCATCAGGGAAATGTTCACGATGCCATTAATAAGGGGAATGAATATGACTTCATGATTTCTGCCACATTCGTTCCCGGCGGTTTACAGGAAAAGGCGATTGACGGTGTTCCGTTATTGGCAGGGACAGGAGAAACGGAAGTCTATGAAAGTATTAAGAGTCGACTAATATGATTTTGTCCTATTAAAAACAGCCTTTCCCTAATGAAAGGCTGTTGTGGCTTTAGAATAAAATTTGGGTAAAAAACCCGAACGATGATTCAAAATTCGTCAGTTAGATTTCGAATCAGTTTGGATTTTCTGTTTATAGGATAATGGGTTCCATCAAAATAGCGAAGGAAAAATGCGGAGACTCCTGGGGGAGTAGAGGCTCATCACTCCCATTCCAGCTCTTCCCCGAAAAGATAGGCAAACTTTTCTGTTACATTTTTAAGGTGCTGATAGTCCATTGACGGAAGATTCTCTATATCTACGGCTTCCAAAACGTAATTAGTGAAACGCCATACTTCTTTTTGAATTGACCCCTCACTAACGATAGCAACCTTATATAATGTGTCTACTATACTATATACAACTGAAATGTCATCTTTCCCGTAATGCTTAATTTGGTAAAAACTTTTAAATAAATAGTCCCGAAAATACTTTTGTTCCATAATTAATCGCAAATCCCCATTATTATCGGAAAAATACGTAACAGGACGATAATTTCCGGCTAATTCCGAAAGCAAACCACCAATGCGATGAATACAATTAATCGCCGTGTTAGGATCATTCATACTGGTTGACAGTGCTTTCACAGCAATCTCAACTAATTTTTCTATCGAAAATGCAATATCCTGAAGGTCGGTACGCTCATCGCCGATAGCTAAAAAATAGTCGTGTTCGGCTAATTTATCGTTTTTGTCCCTTAAAGACCAAAAGTAAAAAACCGGCATTCCTTTAGGAACATAATCACCGACCTGAAAAGTTGCCTCTAATACCATATCATTGTCAGCAGCCCAATTAATCAAATAGTTATAATTTACTTGTTGGATGTAGCCCGAACGCCTGGCATGAATCGTTTGTCTATCTTTTTCTCTAATGCTTTCAATTTGCGAATGATCCCAATGCTGGTGTTCTCCATACGTTCTTTCTGCAAACGTTTCTCTAATTAATTCCGATGCTTTATTGCGTATGACACCGATCAGGAAATTCACTTGGGCCCACCGTGCCGAAAAATGGATAAATAAAATAAAAAAACCAAGTGAAATAATCGTAATAACAACAGTAAAAAAGGGACTAAGCAAGTCTTTTTGATTTGTTTCTGTCAATAACCATAAATTGATCAGTACAAAAATAAAACCAAACGTATAAACACCTAACACATGTTGAGTAATTTTGCTTTGCATAAAGTCCTGTAATGCTCGAGGTGAAAACTGGGATGAATATGTCGTCAACATCACCATAATCGTTGAGAAACTTATCGTTGTCATAGTCAGCATTGCCGTAATTAAAGCAGCGTAAAGCTGCTTCGCTATACTTTGTCCTGTAAGTAAAATGTTCGGTATGCTGCCGGATACTTTAGGGACTAACCAAACATCCAAGGCTGTTATGACACCTGCTGCGATCATCGAACATAACCCATATACGATGGGGAGAAACCAGAAGCTGTCACGAACGGTTGTCCAAAATGTAGTTTTCTTCATGCAAACCCTCTTTTCTAAACAATAAAGAACATATACCCCTGCTCGAGCAATAAAAAACTTAAAATATATCTCCATAACAATGAACACCCCTATAGATGGTATTCCATGGGGAAGCCTTATAAGAAAGTTTTTAAGTTTGCACATCTTTATAGTTCCATTCTCCTGCTACTATAATCGAAATCAAGTCAGAAAAAGGGACATGAAAAAATAATAAATTTCATGCCCCCAAATCCAAATTCCTTTCGATTGTAGTTATCAAGTAAGGTCTAATTTAGCCGAAGCGCACGAGGAAATATTTTTTCTTCCCTCGCCGGATAACGATAAATTGATCGTCAATACGGTCTGCTTCATTGACGACATGCTGCAGATCCTGCTGACGTTCGCCATTAATGTAAATGGCTCCGTTTTTGATATCCTCCCTCGCCTGGCGTTTGGATGATGTGATGGATGCATTGACGAGCAAATCAATCAGACCAATGTCTTCCTTGGATACTTCATAAGTTGGTACATCTTTAAAGCCTTGTTCAATATCATCTGCGGACAAATCTTTCAATTCACCGCTGAACAGGGATGCCGTAATTTTCTGGGCCTGCTCCAGAGCTTTTTGACTGTGCACCATCATCGTCATCTCTTCAGCCAGACGCTTTTGCGCAAGCCGTTTTTCAGGATTATTTTCAAGTTCAGTGTGCAGTTCGTCCAATTCATCCTCCTCCAGGAAAGTGAAGTAACGCAGGAATTTCATAACATCACGGTCATCGGCATTAATCCAGAATTGGTAAAACTCATACGGCGTTGTTTTCTCGGGATCAAGCCAAATGGCTCCGCCTGCTGTTTTGCCGAATTTGCTGCCATCTGCCTTCGTAATCAATGGCATTGTCATTCCAAAAACGTTAATCTCCTCCTCTTCGTTTTCCCTGGAGCGGCGGATCAGTTCCATTCCAGCTGTGATATTACCCCACTGGTCACTTCCGCCGACCTGCAATGTACAGTTTTCCTGCTCATATAGTTTCATGTAATCAAGCGACTGCAAAATCATGTAACTAAATTCAGTATATGAAATCCCATGCTCAATCCGAGTCGATACTGATTCCTTGCCGAGCATGTAATTGATGCCAAAATGCTTGCCGGCATCACGCAGAAAGTCGATAACAGTCATTTGGCCGAGCCAGTCATGATTGTTCCGGGCAGTTGCCGCATTTGTGCCATTATCAAAGTCAAGCAGCTTGGCCATTTGCTGTTTTATTTTTTCACTGTAGTCATGTACCACCGATGCTTCATTCAAAGAACGCTCGGTCGACCTGCCGCTTGGATCCCCAATCATTCCGGTGCCGCCACCGATCAGAGCAATCGGTTTATGGCCTGCTCTTTGGAATCGCTTCAGCATGATAATCGGCAGCAGATGTCCGATATGAAGGCTGTCAGCGGTCGGATCAAAACCACAATATAATGTCACTTGATTTTCGTCCAAGTGTTTCTGCAAAGCCTCCCTGTCGGTCGTTTGCTGAATTAAATTTCTATTTTCCAAATCTTGTAAAATATCCATTCATTCTTCACTCCATTTCCAAAATAAATAAAAAACCCGCCCCTCAAAAATTTAAGGGACGAGTTGACTCGCGGTACCACCCTTGTTGCATGATAATGCCACTTGGGGTTGTTAACGATGCTGCCACCGTCTTCTTTAGGGTTGTTCCAAAAGAAGAAACTCCAGATTGTAATTCATCAGCAAATGTTTTCCGGCTCCCACCACCCGCCGGCTCTCTGAAAAAGGGATTTGCTCAATTACTGCGATCCTTCAACGTGCTTAATATTTGGCTATTATCTATTCGTACCATATTTGTAATACAAATGCAATATACAGTTCAAAAATTTTTATTCAACTGGTTTTATTGCTGTGCTATAATGGATTTGGTCTAAGGGGAGGTTTTAAAAAGTGGACTTTAAGCAACTGTCCCGCAAATATATAGATAAAGTTAAATCACTTTGGGGAAGCTTTAATTCGCATCAATATGTTAAAAAGGCAAAATCGGTCTGGGGAACCGGCAAAGTCCAAAGATCATCACGCATCAGTTATGATGTTATCTGGAGTATTATATTATTTTTCGTGATTATCGCGGTGATTGGGGGATTTTTCGCAGGCGGAGTAGGTGCCGGTTATTTTGCATCGCTCGTCAAAGATGAGCCGGTACGCGATTATGAAAGCATGCAAGAGGATATATACAACTATGAACAAACATCATCGCTTTATTTTGCCGGTGAAAAATACATTGGCGATATCCGTTCTGAAATATACCGGGAGGAAGTTTCCCTCGACAATGTCTCGGATGTGCTGAAAGATGCAGTAATTGCTACGGAGGACGAATATTTCAGCGAGCATGAAGGGATTGTTCCAAAAGCAATTGTACGGGCGCTTGTCCAGCAAGTGACCAATTCATCCACGCAATCCGGCGGAAGTACCCTCACACAGCAGCTTGTAAAAAATCAGATACTGACGAACGAAGTATCATACGAACGAAAAGCGAAGGAAATTCTAATCGCCATGCGGCTTGAACGTTTCTTTGAAAAGGACGAAATTCTGGAAGCCTATTTGAACATTGTCCCGTATGGACGTGATGCGTCAGGCGGCAACATTGCAGGAATCCAAACCGCTGCACAAGGTATATTCGGCATCGATGCGTCAGAGATTAACTTGCCTCAGGCAGCATATCTTGCTGGTCTCCCGCAAAGCCCGTCTTATTATACCCCGTTCAAAAACAACGGAGGGTTAAAAAATAAGAAAGCATTGCAGCCGGGGATTAACCGAATGAAGTCGGTACTGGAAAGAATGTATGACTCCGAATATATTACGAAAGAACAATACAAAAAGGCAATGAACTATGACATAACATCCGATTTTACTGAGAAATCCCAGTCACCGGCTGAAAAATACCCATACCTGACTTATGAAGCCGAAAAGCGTGCCAGTAATATTCTTATGGAACACTTAGCCGAACAAGACGGCTATTCCATGGAAGATTTAAACAGTAATGACACACTGAAGAAAGAGTATAGCACATTGGCTGATCGAGCCCTGCGAAAAGATGGTTACAATATCCATACAACCATCGATAAGAAAACGCACGATAAATTCAAAGAAATTGCTCAAAACTACCAGTATTACGGACCGGATTGGACCGGATATGCGGAAGACGAAGAAACAGGTGAGCAAGTTAAAGTCACCCAGCAGATTCAAACTGGCGGTATTTTAATTGAAAACTCAAGTGGAAGAATCATCAGTTTTGTCGGCGGACGGGATTACAACAAGGATAACCAGATTAACTATGCAACTTCTGCCAAACGTTCAAACGGCAGTACAATGAAACCGATCCTTTCCTATGCACCGGCGTTTGAAAAAGGTGTCATACAGCCCGGAACACCGATAGCCGATATTCCAAAAACCTTTGCCGGCGGCTACACTCCCGGCAACTATGGCGGCGGATATCATGGGATTGTTCCGGCCAGAAAGGCACTTTATAACTCGTACAACATCCCGGCTGTTGACGTATACAGCCGATTTAACGATCAGGACCCTGTAAGTGAATTTCTTAAACCGATGGGCTTCACCACTATCGGGGACAAAGAGTATGCGAACCTATCTCTTGCAATAGGTGGGACGACTAATGGTGTCACGGTTGAAGAAAATGTGAATGCATTCTCTACACTTGGCAATAATGGAAAGTTTGCTGATGGCTATATGATTCAAAAAATCACCGACCAGGACGGCAATGTCATATATGAACACGAAACGGATCCTGTTAAGGTTTTTTCACCGGAAACATCCTACCTGACAATTGACATCATGCGTGATGTTATTGATAAAGGAACAGGCGCATACCTGAACTCTCAGCTTAAACACAGTGGTGTCGACTGGGCAGGCAAAACCGGTACCTCGCAAAAATATAAGGATGCCTGGTTTGTCGGGGTCAATCCGAATGTGTCGATGGGCGTGTGGATTGGTTACAAAGAAGGAAAAAGCATTCAATGTCCATCGTGCTCTCTGAGTTACAGCCAGAGGACCCAGAAATTATGGGCTGAACTCGTCAATGCAGCATCTGACATAAATCCGGATCTGGTTGCGCCGGATAAGAGTTTTGAACGCCCAGATGGCGTTGTTTCGCATAGCTATTGTGCCATTTCGGGCAAGCTCCCGTCAGAATTATGTAAAGAGGCTGGTTTGGTTAAAACCGATTTATTTAATTCAAAATATGTACCGACTGAAAAAGATGACAGTCTTATCCGCGGGTCTTCTGTAATGGTCAATGGCAAAGCCGTGACACCTGGCGATAAGACGCCGAAGGGATTTGCTGAAGGTAGTGAACTGACATTTAACCCAGAATTCCTGAAACGAAATGGGTATAATAAACTTAGCGACCTCTCAATCCTTTTCCCGAGTACAAACCGCGATGCATGGGAGAAAATTGGTTTGCCGCAATCTGGTATCAGCAGCAGTGGCGGGATCAGTAATGACGGCGAAAACCCTGCAGCACCAAAATCCGTCTCAGCATCAGGAAAAAACTTGTCCTGGAGCAGTTCAGAAAGTAATGATGTGGTTGGCTACCGCATATTCCGTGCAAACAACCCGGATGGATCGTTCAGCCAGTTCGCCAGCACAACACGGACAAGCTTTACCGTGCCGGATAATGCTGTTTATCATGTAAAAGCAGTTGACTATTTCGGACAAGAATCATCAGCATCCAACGTAGTCAAAGTCGGCAAAACTTCCGGATCTGACAATAGCTCGGGATCAAATGGCAAGAATGGTGATTCCGATAATGATTCGGGTAACAAAAATAACAGTAATAACAATAATGACAATAGCAACAACGATGATAGCAGTAATGGCGGTAATAACGGAGATGGATCCGATGATGGCGGATCTGGCGATGACGGTGGTAGTTCCGGTGAAGATGGCTCCGGAAATAGCGATGGAACTGGTGACGGTGGTAGCAGCGGCGAATCCAAAAACAAAAAATCTAATAACAACAATGGTAACAATTAATTCTCAGAAAGGGGGCTCACCCCCCTTTCTTAAATTATATAAGGTTCAATTTGCCACAGTTAAAGTTACTGTGGCATTTTTTTAATGAACATTGTGGCCTTGAGGGTTTTCTGCCAATATTTCCGCTCTTCTGCGGATACTTTTTCTACATCCATCCTAAACTCAATTCTTTCCTTATATTCCTCTTTACGAAAAGCGGCCGTCTATACAATTTTCAAGATATTTTCCAGCTCCTACTAAAAATCATGTTAAAAATCCTGTATAATGGAGTTAATGAAAACGCTATTATTTATCATTTTAGGATGGTGAAAAGATGGACCATACAAAAACATATCATTCAACGACACGTGATACACCAACGGGCTCTGTCATCATCGAAGGACCGGTCTCGTCAGCCGAGCTGAAAAAGTATCGTTTTCATGAACAATTAACAGCATTTCGCCCTGCTCCAAAACAATTCGAGGCTCTCATAAGCATTGCGGATTTTACTGAGGGACGCATCATTATTGCCAGAACTGAGGATACCATCATTGGCTATGTTACGTATTTACACCCAGATCCGCTTGAGCGCTGGTCAAAATTCAGCATGGAGGATTTGATTGTATTAGGAGCTGTCGAAGTCATTCCAGCCTACCGCGGGGCCGGTGTTGCATCGGGACTGCTGAAGGTTTCCATGATGGATGACTACATGGAAAACTATATTGTCATTTCCACTGAATATTACTGGCATTGGGATTTGGATGAAACCCGTTTAAGTGTTTGGGATTATCGTAAAGTAATGGAAAAAATGATGGCGGCTGGAGGTCTTTTGCCTGCCCCAACTGACGATCCTGAAATTATCTCCCATCCGGCTAACTGCCTGATGGTGCGAATCGGCAAGAACGTTCCGGAAGAATCAATTAAACAGTTTGATAAATTACGATTTTTGCAGCGGCACCAATACCGCAGCATGAGGGAGGGATTATAGTGCTTGTAGAGGAAGTCATGAAAACAGAAGTTATAACACTTCCGCCGACGGCCACCATATCAGAAGCGTTACGGTTATTACAGAAACATCATCTCCATCACATCCCGATTGTGGACAATGAAATGCAGATCATCGGGATTGTATCGGATGGCGATGTACGTGATGCATCACCATCTGTTTTTGACGATCACACCGAACATCAGGCATTGAATAATGAAATTCGTTCTATTATGAGCCACCCGGTCAGAACAGTACACCCGCTGGATTTTATTGAAGAAATAGCACAGGTTTTTTACGATGAAGAGTTTGCCTGTTTGCCGGTTGAGCGCGACAATCAATTAATTGGCATTATTACAGAAAAAGACATGCTGTACACCTTAATCCAGTTAACCGGCACAAACGTTCAGAGCTCACAGATTGAAGTCAAAGTGCCGCATAAACCCGGAATTCTGCCGGAAGTGGCCTCAGTCTTTGGTAGGCGTCGTACGAACATAACGTCTGTACTCATGTACCCATATAACGATGATCCGAATTATAAGATACTTGTTTTCCGTATTCAGACAATGAATCCGCTGCCGGTCATACAGGATTTGCGAAATGCCGGCTATGAATTGATGTGGCCAAATAACATTGCGGAGCCAAAAGTATGATGTGTCAGGCAGCTTTTGTTTATTCAAACGAATTCTTGAACTATCATTTTCATTCGGATCATCCGTTTAATCAAAAACGGGTTTTGCTAACAAAGGATTTATTGGAAAAAACGCATTTATTATCAGCTGATCATATCATCAAACCAAGGATGGCTACAGAGGATGAACTTGCGCTTATTCATGACAGAGCTTATATCAATGCTGTTAAAAAAGCGGGCACTGAAAATTTAACTGAGGATGAAGGCATAGAATACGGCATCGGTACTGAAGATACCCCTGTCTTTCCAAATATGCATGAAGCCTCAAGCTACCTTGTCGGCGGGACGCTTTCTGCAGTAGATTCCGTCCTGCAGGGAAAGTTTAATCATGCATTAAATCTGGGTGGTGGGCTTCACCATGGGTTTAGGCGGAGGGCAAGCGGATTCTGCATCTACAACGACGGTGCAATAGCCATTAAATATATCCGGGAAAAATATGACTTAAAGGTTATGTATGTCGATACCGATGCTCATCACGGAGATGGCGTACAGTGGGCTTTTTATGATGACCCTCATGTATGCACATTATCCATCCATGAAACCGGCAGATATCTTTTTCCGGGCACCGGTCAAATAAATGAACGCGGCATCAAGGAAGGTCACGGATACTCATTTAATCTGCCAATTGATGCATTTACCGAGGATGAGTCGTTTATCGACGTTTATGAGTCTGCCTTCAGACAGATCATTGACTATTTTCGTCCCGATGTGATCCTGACACAAAATGGTGCGGATGCTCATGCATATGACCCGCTGACACATTTATGTGCAACGATGGAAAGCTTTGAGCGAATCCCTATGCTCGCACATGAGCTTGCCCACCAATACTGTGATGGCCGCTGGATTGCACTGGGCGGCGGCGGATATGACATGTGGCGCGTTGTCCCCCGGGCATGGGCCCAAATTTGGAACGTCATGAAAACAGGTGAGATTCAGGAAGGTGCCCTTTCAAGTGAATGGCTGCATCAGTGGCAGAAAAAATCGCCTGTCAAACTGCCTGAGACCTGGCATGATGATAAACAAATTGTACCGAATATACCGAGAAAAGCCGACATTACCGAAAAAAATGCCAAGGTCCTCGAAAGTGCATTGAAATATGCAAAAAATCAGCAAATACATCCTTAGAGTGAAACTTCATTTAGCGGGACGTTTTCCCCATTGAATGTTAGTTGAATGAATCGGACATTTTGAGACAGTAACCCGCCATTATTTGGCGGGTTACTGTCCATTACATATTGGACAAAAATAAGGGAGATGATTGTTGAGGCCATCCCCCTTACCATGGTCATTTATTATTTTGTCGAAGTTCTTTCGACAACCCGATGCGGCAATACAACTTTTTTCTCTTCCACTTCTTCATTGTTCATATATTTGGTCAGCAGACGCATTGCCACGGCACCGATATCATACATGGGCTGAACAATCGTTGAAAGTGTTGGACGTACCATCGTAGCCAGTCTTGTATTATCGAAGCCGAAAACTTCAATATCATCCGGAACTTTATATCCCTCGTCCTGGGCACCATGAATAACACCTAAAGCCATTTCATCCGAAGCCACAAAAACTGCAGTCGGTAAGTCATCCATTGCCAGCAATTGATTGACGGCTTCTACACCCGAGTCATAAGAATAATCGCCGGTCAGAATATAATCTTCGTTCAGGCTCAGTGATTTCTCCTTGAACGCCCGTACATATCCATTATATTTCTCCTTATTGATTAATGTATCATCAACGCCGGAGATGAACGCCATTTTCTCATTGCCTTTATCAAGCAAAAATGATGTTGCTTCACATGCAGCGGCCTCATAATCGATATTCACGGACGGGATCGAATTGGTTTCATCGTATGTTGCTGCCAATACAACCGGCACTGATGAGGATTGAAATTGATCCACATGTTCGCTTGTTATGTCCCCTCCCATGAACAAAATACCATCGACCTGTTTTTCCAGCATAGCATTGATCAGCTGCATTTCTTTATCTTTATTCTGATCGGAGTTACTCAGGATAATATTATACTTGTACATGGTCGCAATATCTTCAATGCCTCGGGCCAGTTCTGCAAAAAAGATACTCGAAATATCCGGTATAATGGCACCCACCGTTGTTGTTTTCTTGCTTGCCAGCCCGCGTGCAACGGCGTTTGGCCGATATCCCAGTTCTTGAATCGTATTCAGTACTTTTTTGCGTGTGACAGGTTTTACATTCGGGTTCCCGTTCACGACACGGGATACAGTCGCCATTGAAACGTTCGCTTCCCTTGCTACATCGTATATTGTTACAGTCATGTTCAACTACCTCCCAGTCTGATTGCCAAAACGTTTTCTTTCTCATTATGATACGATAACATGCGAAAAAACACAAAAATTTAAAGGCTGATCTTTTAAAAAGATCAACCTTTAATGTGTTGCCGTGCTGTTTTTTAAAGACCGTCTAATTTATTTTTGTACAGCGACGCGTGGTGCATATTCATCAAGTTCATTCATGAAATTCTCAAACGTTGGGATATCCATTTGCTGGGCTGCGTCTGACAATGCTACAGCAGGATCCGGATGAACTTCAGCCATAACACCGTCTGAGCCGATAGCAATAGCCGCTTTAGCTGCCGGAAGCAGAATATCTCTTCGGCCTGTAGAGTGGGTGACATCAACCATGACAGGCAAGTGTGTTTCCTGCTTCAGAATCGGCACTGCCGAAATATCCAGCGTGTTCCGGGTAGCTTTTTCGTAAGTCCGGATACCGCGTTCACATAAAATAATGTCACCGTTGCCTCTTGAGTTAATATATTCGGCTGCGTTCACAAATTCGGAAATTGTTGCAGACATTCCGCGTTTCAGCAATACGGGCTTGTTCGTCTCACCAGCTGCTTTCAGCAATTCAAAGTTCTGCATGTTGCGGGCACCAATTTGAATGACATCAACATAGTCCAGCGCTTTTTCCACGTGTACCGGGTTGACGATTTCACTGACAATTGCCAGATCCTCTTCATCAGCAACGCGTTTTAAAATCTGCAAACCTTCTACACCAAGCCCTTGAAAGTCGTATGGGGAAGTTCTTGGTTTGAATGCACCGCCACGGAGCATTTTAAGCCCTTTTTGTTTAACAGATTTTGCAACTTCCGAGACTTGTTCATAGCTTTCAACTGAGCATGGTCCCATAATATGGTGAAGATTGCCGTTACCAATTTTTTCACCTTTAATGTCTATGATTGTATCTTCCGGCTTTTTCTTCCGGGATACCAGAAGTGCTTTACGGTGATCATCTTCCTGGAGTTCAAGACTCGCTTTAAATATTTCTTTAAAAATATGTTCAATGGTCGAATTCTCAAATGGACCATTATTCTTTTGAGTCAGCTCATTTAACATTTTACGCTCTCTGACCGGGTCAAAGCGGTTAATGCTTTGCTTTTCTTTGACCTGCCCGATTTGCTGAACGATCTCAGCACGCTGATTGATCAAATCCAGTAATTCGTTATTGACGCCATCCAATTGTTGGCGCAATTGCTCTAATTCATTACTCATTGCTACCCCTCCTGTGAATATTGATCTAATGTTGAGAATATATTTAAATAATTAGACATCATTATACCGAAAATATAATGCTTTGTCACCATCATATTCATATTTTTTTTAAATGCGATTTACCGAATGGATACAAGAGAAGATCGAATCTCGGAAATCGTCTGTAAAACAAAAACAACCAGTGCATCACCACTGGTTGTTTTTGTTTTATCCCGCCTTCAGTGGGGGATAACCGCCCCACTGATTGAAGTTTCACTTATTTTGTTTCGGATTTTTCAGCTTCTGCTGCAGCCTCGCTGATTGCTTCTTCGGCAACAGTTTCATCTTCGTCGCCCTTTTTATTCCATTTGTCTTGTACCTTTTTGGTCATTTCCTGCGTTTTTTCCTGTGTTTTCTTTGACCATTTTGATGTGGAGTCAGCCGCTTTTGTTTTCAGGTCAGAACCTTTCAGATATGCCTTCTCTTTCAACTCAGAGCCTTTGTCATAAGCAGTGTCTTTCCATGATGAACCTTTTTCATATGCGGTGTCCTTCCACTCACTGGCACGGTCACGCAGCTGCAGGGCACCGTCATTAAGATTTCCTCTTAATTCCCGGCCGGATTTCGGTGCGCACAATAAGGCGGTTACACCACCGGCAATGATCCCGATAAGTGTTCCAATCATAAAGTCCTTTGTGTTAATGTTGCTGTTGTTCTCATTATTCTCCATCCTGATTCCTCCTTAAAAATTTATTTATTCTTTTTCTTTTTCCAGAAATCAACTATCGAATTGCCCCATTTAAGTACTTCCGATACTTTTTCCTGATTCTTTGAGGCGGCTGTGGAAATGTTAGCTGATAACTTGCGTAATGATCCATTAAACTCGTTAACAGTTTCCCCAACACCTTTAACCCCGTCAAATAATGCATTAAGCTTGTCCGATTTTTGGTTGACATCATCTGCAAGGTTATTGGTTTTATTAAGCAGTTCAGTTGTTTCGGTGGTAATTCCCTGCATCTGGGTTTCCAGATTTTCCAGCGTGTTTGACACATTATTCATTGTCTTCTGTGTTGCCTTCAGTGTTATAACCACAAAAATAACAAGCACTGCAAATGCTGCAGCAGCAATTATAGCAGCGATGTACAACAAGGCTTCCATTGACTTCAACTCCTCCGCTTCAACCATATTCGGTGTGATAATAAGTGCATCAAGCAGCAAACACAACGCTTTTGCTAATTTCCTCAATCATTATTGACTAAACATACGTATTACATGTTTATACAAAAGCCAAAAAACACTTGTATCACCTATATATACTACTATAACGGATTTTTAAGATAATTTCGATACATATATCAAAAAATCTGTTAGAAAAAAAGAGCCTGAAATGCTGGCTCTTTCAACAACTATGCTTTTTTTACACGGTTGCTGCTCACAAATTCCAGCTGAGTTTCATAGGATTCCTGGAATTTTTGGATATCTCCCGCACCCATGAACAGCAAGACATGGTCGTGATGTTCCATTAACACCTCTGTATTGGATATATCCAGTATGGAACTTCCTTCGATTAGTTCCTGCAGATCGTATATGGTCAATTTACCGGTTTCTTCCCTCGCTGATCCAAATATATCACACAAATATATGTGATCGGCAAGATTTAGGCTGTCGGCAAATTCCTGCAGAAATGTCCGCGTACGCGTGAATGTATGGGGCTGGAATATAACCGTAATAGGCTTATCGTGGTATTTTTTTCTTGCAGTTTCAATGGTTGCTGTTATCTCTCTCGGATGGTGAGCATAGTCATCAACCAGCACCTGGCTGCCCATTGTTTTTTCGGTAAACCGCCGTTTCACACCTTCAAAAGTACTTAAAGCCTTCATTTTATCCGCTTTGATATCTTCATAATGGCAAATTGCTATAACAGACAAAGCATTAAGCACATTATGGTTGCCATACATTGGAATATCAAACGTATCATAATAAGTATTCCGCACAAACACGTCAAATTCGGTGCCATGCTTTGTTTCTCTTACATTCTGTGCCTGAAAATCATTCGTACTGGAAAAACCGTAGTAAACAACGGGCACTTTTGCCTGGATCTGCTGCAATTGTTCATCGTCACCACAGGCGATTATGCCTTTCTTCACCCGTTCGGCCATTGACTGGAATGCATCAAAGACATCATCAATACTTGTGAAGTAATCCGGATGATCGAAATCAATATTGGTCATGATGGCATAATCCGGTTCATAACTCAAAAAATGGCGGCGATATTCACACGCTTCGAACGCAAAATATTTGCTGTCTACATGCCCTTTGCCGGTACCGTCACCAATCAAATAGGATATGGGGTAGGATGCATCAAGTACATGGGCCAGCAAACCAGTCGTTGATGTCTTCCCATGTGCACCGGTTACGGCAATGCTTGTAAACTGTTTCAGCCATTCCCCTAAAAAATCGTGGTACCGATAAAACGTCAATCCTTGATTGAGGGCCTCTTTTATCTCCGGATGATTATCCGAAAATGCATTGCCCGCAATAACGGTAAGACCTTTCGTGATGTTTTCTTCTGAAAAAGGGAAAATGGGAATGTTTTTATCTTCTAATGATTTTTGTGTAAAAAAACGTTTTTCAACATCAGACCCCTGCACGTTCTCGCCGGAGTCATGAAGGATATGAGCTAATGCGCTCATTCCGGTTCCCTTAATACCAATAAAATGGTAAGTTGTCATAAAAAGAACCTCCAAATTTATATCTGAACTCTATATTTTTTCATTATCAATTCACCGCTATTTTGCCATTATAGCAAATTATAACGACGTGTAAAATATTTTAATTACAAGAGACTTTTGAAGCAGGTTTAATAACTGATACAGGCACTTTTCCAGCTTTTGTTTGTCATCCTGCATATAGTGTGATCAACTTTTTCCATACGCGGGTGTGGCCAGCCTGCTGGGTATAGTGACCATCACAATCGCCCATAAAAATGAGCGGTTTTCTGTCTGCCCGACGAATTAGCCGCATTTACCACATTATATACATTCCTTGCAACGGATGTTCATCCCCCCAAATGCTGACGGTAAGGAGAAGTGAAACTTCATTCAGTGGGATGCTTTTTCCCACTGAATGGTAGTTGAACCTTTACGGACTGCTGATAAGCTTGAAGAGATAGTCAATAAATTCACCGGGCAAGCACCTTAATTTTCCATCTGTCCGGCAGACACGAGCACTTCTCTTGGCTTGCTTCCGTTCTGCTGGGCGATGATGCCTCTTTCTTCCATCGCATCCATCAATCGTGCCGCGCGATTATAACCGACTTTGAAATGGCGCTGCAAAAGAGAGGTGCTTGCGCTGTTTTGCTCAATTACAAATTGGATGGCGACATTCAAAAGTTCATCAGCTTCATCGTCATTTGATACTTCTTCAAGCAGATGCTCCTGTTCGAATTCATAATCAGGCTCAGCCATTGACCGGGCATAATCGGTTACACGTTCAATCTCTTCGTCGGATACAAACGCTCCCTGCAGCCGGACACTTTTTCCGGCACCATTTCCGGTAAACAACATATCCCCTTTTCCTAAGAGCTTTTCAGCACCGCCTGTATCTAATATTGTTTTGGAGTCGACTTGGGACGATACGCTAAATGCAATTCTGGTTGGAATATTAGCTTTAATCAATCCCGTGATGACATCGACGGACGGCCGCTGTGTGGCAAGCAGTAAGTGTATGCCGCATGCGCGCGCTTTCTGGGCAATCCGGCTGATCGAATCCTCAACATCCTGCGGTGCAACCATCATTAAGTCAGCCAACTCATCAATCACAATCACAATAAATGGCATTTTATCTTCTGAACGATCCTCTTTGGTCATCTTTTGATTGAACCGTTCAATATCTCTCACACCTTCGCGGACGAATGAATCATAACGTTCTTCCATTTCCCTGACGGCCCACTTCAGAGCAGCCGTCGCCGCTTTGGCATCAGTGATCACCGGAGAGATAAGATGCGGAATGCCGTTAAATGGCGCCAGTTCCACCATTTTCGGATCAATCAGCATAAATTTGACTTCATCATAATTGGCTTTATACAAAAGACTGATTAATATCGTATTAATGCATACACTCTTGCCGGATCCGGTCGCTCCTGCAATTAAGCCGTGCGGCATTTTCTGGATATCCGTCACCATTGGGTCCCCTTCAATATTTAAGCCCAAACCAATTGTTAAAGGTGATGCGCCTTTTTGAAAACTGTCTTTTTCAAAAATCTCCTGCAGTGTTACTGTTTGAGCATGCTGGTTCGGGATTTCGATACCTATTGTATTTTTCCCGGGGATAGGTGCTTCGATCCGGATATCTTTGGCAGCCATATTCAATTTAAGGTCATCACTCAAGTTTTTAATTTTGCTCACTTTCACCCCAAGTTCGGGCTGCACTTCGAACCGTGTAACAGAGGGGCCCTGTGTTGTGTTGACCACTTTTGCGCGGACATTGAAATATTTCAGCGTTTTTTCCAAAAGCTGCTGTTGATTTTGCATCCACAGATGGTCCTGCTCAGTTTTTTGCACAGGATCATCCAATAAATGATATGGAACGGGATTTTTTTGGCCGGATTCCTGTTTCGGAACTGTCTGTTGCACCACCGGCTTCCGTTCTTTTTGAAGATTTCGCTTATCATTTGCTGACATCAGCACGTTAAACGGTGGTGTTTTGGGACCACTATTGTTTTCACTCTGTTTTCGATTACGTCGGCTTCTTTTTTCACGATTCACAGGTTTTTTTGTATTATTCGTATTGGATTTAGGTTCTTTATCCGGTTTCACTACTTCAACAGGGATGTTTTGTGGAGCGGCATTCAAGGATTCAGCGGTATCGGCAGCTTTTTCAACTTTTGGCTGCTTCACCTCTCTCGTCTCAGGATCCTCTATTACCGGTTCCCGCTCATGATGATTGTCCTCCCGTTTTTGTTGAAAAGCAAAACTCGGGGCGTCATTGTTATTATGCTGTTTTTGATGGAACGCTGTGTTCTCAGCATCATCGTTATAATACTGTTCAGGTTGAAACGCGGGATTTGGGTCACGACCGTCTTCATGTTGCTTTTGCTTGGCTGCCGGAGCCTGTTCACGATTAAATTCCTGCTTTTTCTGAAATATCCGATCCATGTCACGATCTTGTTGCTGTAATCGCTGAAATACCGAATTCCCATCATCATTGTCACTGTGCTGTTCTGGCTGAAATGCCGGTATATCATCCGTACTATCCTCCGTATACTGACCCTGAAAACCATAAATCGGTGATGGCACTTCAGTTGGCGTAAACGGTTTGTCTGAGTCCGCTTTATAAATTTTTCGAGTATTCTTCGGTTCATAATCATATGGTTCATATTCAGATTTTGATTGCTGAATACCATTTGATTGCTGCCCAATGTTCGAATGTTGCCTGTCGTTTGGCTGCTGCCTGACACGGGATCTTTTCCGCTGAAATGCCGGTATATCGGATTGATCATTCCGTCGCGGCTGATCCGGAATGACAGGAAAACGAAATGGTTTCTCGGCTGGATATTGATACGTCATTCTCGTCTGGATATCCTGCTTGTTTTTAAGCGGTTTTTCGGACAGCGAATCATCGTTTGTTTCTTTCTCTTCAAAAAGAAAATTGCTGATTTTCTTTTTCCATCGATCCCACATATGTATTCACTCATTTCTTCATAATTACCGTTACTATAATTTTAGCAGTTTTGACGCAAAAATGTAATACGCCATTTGTCCTGCCCGTACTTGCTAAACAGTCACAGAATGGCGTAAGTTCACAATTAAAAAGGGCGGGCAGAGACACTAAAAAAACAACCCTTGTCCATCGACTCAGGTTGTTTTTGTTTTAAGCGTTAAACGCTTCACCTGCAGTGTACGAATCATCCAGTACATAAATGCCTTTTTCTTTCGGCGCGTTTGCAAGACCAAGTTCTTTCTGTGAACATATCATACCATTCGACGGCACACCGCGTAATTCTGTCGGTTTAATTTTAAATCCGCTTGGCATGACTGCCCCAACCTTTGCGACCACCACTTTTTGGCCAGCGTCAACATTGGGGGCACCACAGACGATCTGCAGTTGTTCGTCACCTGTATCAACCTGACAGACACTCAATTTATCAGCATTTTCATGTGGTGATTTTTCCCTGACATGACCGACAATAAACTTCGGACTTAAATCGAAATCGATTGGGTCAACCAGGTTGTTTGAACTGAACGCTTTTTTCATCTGCTCCAGCATGTTTTCTGTCATGCTGATTTTCCCGTTTTCAGTTAAGTCAAAATAAGTTGACGCCTTAAAAATATTGTAACCGGCAATCATGCCTTGACCGTCTGTTATTTTTGTTATATCTCCAAAGTTTTCATGAGTGATGTCATAACGATCCCCGTCTTCCAGCGGGACAATCAGGACATCACCTATGCCATTTTGATTATAAAATACATCCAAGACATTCATTCCTTTCCATTTTTGCTTTCCGGGCGGTTCTTCGCAAGGATGAAGACCGGTTCAAGTGTTTTATCCTCATAAATGAAAGACAGTGACGTAATCGGAATACGTCCCTCAGCAAAGAACTTCATAGTCATTTGCGCAAGGATGTCGTAACCTGCCTTATTCCGGATGTCGGCAAAAATCAATACATCCTGATGCGGCACCGCCACCGCAAGCTCACCCTTTGAGTTGGCCAGCATCTCTTCCAGGAACGCCTCATTTAATATCCGGCTTGCGTCATAGCCATCCTGTGTCGCGACAAAATAAAAGTCGTTGTCAGCAACGGTATCTTTTTTATAGTCGTTATCCAACGACCGGAGATTGAAGGTGGCAATTTCATCAATTCGATCCTGTGTCCAGCCTTCTTCCTCAAGCATAGACTCATCGATTAACTGGTAGGACTTTCCTAAATCCAAAGCATAATACACACGTGTCTCTGCGGTGTGCTCTTTATGAATAAGTTTCTTGCCGCTATTTGTTTCGGTTGTAAACGATGTGGCTCGGATAACTGGAAAAATGTTCTTCTCCATTCCCGAGAGATAATGGTCTTCATGCATAATCCGCATTGCTTCCTGGACGTGTTCTTCCAGATCATCAATCGCTTCTTCACCGCGTTCGTTATATTTCGAAACAACATTCGGCAGTGTAATGGTCATCCCTTGCTTCGTATCTTTCCATTCGATGCGAAACGTGTCTTTATCCCGATTATAAGATGTATTATAATTGTCGTTTGCTAGTCTATCCTGCAGTATTTTTTTCATTTTTAAACTGGTCATTTTCATCGTCAGCGTCTCCCCTTCTATCAGCTGAGGTCGTCCATAAATGCCATAATTTCATCTTTGGTCTTACGGTCTTTACTGACAAATCTGCCGGCCTCTTCGCCATTTTTGAATGCGATAAAACTTGGAATTCCGAACACATCATATTCCTGACAGACATCGATGAACTGGTCACGGTCTATTTCGACAAACGTAAAATTCGGATAGGCTTCTTCTATTTCTGGGAGCACCGGTTCGATAACACGGCAATCCGGACACCATCCGGCTGAAAACACCGCAACCACGTTGTCGTTCTGTATAAAATCATTCAACTGTTTTTCAGTTTCAATTGTTTTCATCTTCAAATCAACCTCCATTGCTACTGACTATCATATCCTTGATTCGGGCGGGATTCAATCATCTTGCTGTCATCGCCGGTTATTATTCCAAGAGACAGAAAATAAGCCGTAGCTGGAGCAAAGGTATTCGACCGGCTTTCCAACAGCGTGCTATTTTTGCGCTGTGCTTTGATTTTCAACCACAATCGAGTGTGCCATCTTCATCATGTCCTCCGCATCGTTATCCAGCTCTGATTTGGAAGTATAAGTTGTTACTTTCACCCCGCCGACACCTGTCTGCAGTTCATAATTGTCTTCTTCCTTATCAGGCAGGACACGGATGTAGCCGAATTTTTCCCGGTCTTTAAACGACTCAAGCAACAAGGCCTGATCACTTTTGGCAGCTGCTGATTCATAGCTTAATTTACTGAGCGGGTTCTCCAGATTGTTGTAAAACACGATATACGTCTGGTCCCCTTCTTCAATGATGACATTGCTTGAATCCTCTTCAACAACTTCCATGCCCGCGGGTACGTACATGGAAAAAGAATCCAGCTGCTCGTTCGTTTTGAATGCATTCTCAGCGTAAAATGTTTCTTCTGCTGTTTTTTCTGTATCTTTAATTGCCTCTTCCTCGGACTGCATACTGCACCCAACCAGTATTGAGATACAAAGCAGCACCGGGACAGCACTTTGTAACTTTCTCAATGTTCTTCCCCCAAAATATCACTTTACTCTCAGTCTATGATACTATGAAATCTTATTCTGACAAAGGGGATTATATTAATTCAGACTTTTTCGTTTGCGTTGCTTTCCAAATCGGGTAAGATGGAATTAGAAATATAGTCATTGGAGGGGTTTTTAATGGAATTGACAGTATATCTCGCAGGTCAGATTCACGATGACTGGCGGGAAGAGCTAAAATCAAAAGCCGAGAAGAACAACCTTCCGCTCACTTTTGTCGCACCGCAGACAAACCATGACCGTTCCGACAATGTGGGAGAGGACATTCTTGGCGAGCAGCCCGGAAATGTATATAAAGATGATGCAGCTTCAAGCATTAACAATCTACGTACAGAGGTGCTGATGCAAAAATCAGATGTTGTCGTTGCTTTGTTCGGTGAAAAATATAAACAATGGAATACAGCAATGGATGCCAGCGCCGCCATCACCATGAATAAGCCGACAATTATCGTGCGGCCTGAATCACTGATCCACCCGTTGAAAGAACTTTCCAATAAAGCCAATGTAACAGTCGAAACAGTTGATCAGGCACTTGATGTTTTAAACTATATTTATGAATAACAGGGGCTGGGACAAAAGCATTTAAGGTAAAGAAAAATCCGAACGATGATTCAAATTTCATCAGATAGCCTTCGAATCAGTTCGGATTTTTCTTTTTGTTGTAACATGGGGTTCCGCGTAAACCAGCGTAGTATTTTTCCGAAGCGGTAGTTAAAACATATACCTACATTTTACTAGAATCTCCTGGCTATCATTCGTTTTTAGTGTTGAACATTTTAGTTTTGTCCCAGCTCCTTTTGTTAATTTATGCCTCTTCCAGATCGCCAGCCTTTCTGACTGACTGCAATTGACATCCAGAAAATCCGCTGCTTTTATGGTTGCTGCCAATATACCAACTGTCCGTGCAAAAGCTTTATAACATGCACAAACATCTCTTTTCGTGAAATCTGGTCATTGGTGAAAATTCCGATGGCGCCTTCTTTCTTCCGGACGTCTTTCCGCTTTGCATAGTCATCCATGACGTCCCCGAGTTCAACACCTTTTTTCAATTCATTGTCAATCTCTTTCGGCAGCAAAACCCTTGCCCCGCTGCCGGTAAAAATAACATTATCACTTGTGACAAGTGCGCCCCAGTTACATAGATAAAGTTTGTCATCAACGTACATGACACCGCCTTCCAACCCAATTCCGATATCTGCTGATACTGCTTGAAGGCTCCCGGCGGCTCTGTTAACTGCGCCTTGTCTTGTTTCAGTATCGGAAAACGGCTGGTCACTGACTTTGGAAGATGCATCCGCCGAAATAATCTCATCACGGGCGAACACATCCTGTACAGCTTCAATTTTAGCTGGATTTTTTGATCCGATAGCAATTTTCATAAGATCACATTATTCCGCTTTAATCGAGTCGACTGATGTTTGATCGGTTGATTTAACCAGCTTTACCAGCAATTCTTTTGCGGCCTGATAGTCATCCACATGAATGATTGATGATGATGTATGAATGTAGCGTGAACAGATGCCGACAACAGCTGACGGAACACCGCTGTTCGACAGGTGAACACTGCCGGCATCCGTGCCGCCCTGTGACACAAAGAACTGATAAGGGATGTTGTTGGATTCTGCTGTATCCAGAATAAATTCACGCATTCCGCGGTGGGTAATCATCGAGCGGTCAAAAATACGCAATAAGGCACCTTTACCCAAATGACCAAACTCCTGATCATCGCCTGACATGTCGTTGGCCGGTGACGCATCAAGCGCATAGAAAATATCCGGCTGAATCATATTGGCCGCAACCTTGGCGCCTCTCAGGCCTACTTCCTCCTGGACGGTCGCTCCGGAATAAAGTTTATTTGGCACTGTTTCACCTTGCAGTTCTTTTAACAGTTCAACTGAAAGTCCGCAGCCATAACGGTTGTCCCACGATTTGGCAAGTATCTTCTTCTCATTGGCCATCGGGGTGAACGGGCAAATTGGCACAATCGATTGTCCTGGTTTGATGCCGATTTTTTCAGCGTCATCTTTGTCATCAGCACCGATATCAATCAGCATATCTTTCATATCCATCGGCTTTTTCCGCTGTTCCTCTGACAAATTATGCGGCGGTATCGAACCAATCACACCGATGACTGGTCCATTATCAGTCATTACCTGTACGCGTTGTGCCAATAGCACCTGACTCCACCAGCCGCCCAGTGTCTGGAAGTGAATCATGCCATTTTTGGTGATCTGGGTGACCATAAAGCCTACTTCATCCATATGACCGGCGACCATCACACGCGGGCCATCACCTTTTTTGACGCCAAAAACACCACCAAGATTGTCCTGGATTATCTCATCGGCATACTTCTCCAGTTCATCGCGCATAAATTTGCGAACGGCATGTTCATTGCCTGGAGCGCCCTGTAATTCTGTCAGATTTTTAAATAAGTCCATTGTTTCCTGCTTCATGCGTATTCCCTCCAACTCTATATGTACTGGATCAAGTATAACGGAAAATATGTATATCTTTCCACCAAACAATAGTATAACGGTTTTTATTTCGGATAGTTTCCGTTATAATGAAAGGTACATAAGTATGTGTTCAAAAAGAAGGATAAAACGACGCAACTTTGAAGATTGGGAAAAGCAAATCAGGACAGAATTCCAATGTGTCATTTTGACCGAACTTTTTGAACATCCTTTTAAGTAAGCGTTCAATTATTATTTTAGAGGTGACCAAATATGAAAGCCAGAAATGCAGTCATTGCTGCCGGAGCAGGAATTGCGGCAGGGTTTGTAGTCAAACAGCAGCTTGACCGCTATCAGAAAATCACACCTGAGAAAGCATTAAAACGAGCAAAGGAAACATTCAAAAAACAGGGTCCTATCAGCGGTTCCTGGATTTACATGAAACCTGAGGAAGTCGAGAAAAACGGCTTGATGTACAACGCATACCGCGGCGGCGTCACCCGCAGCATCGACGGCGAAAACAAGCAATACGAATTTTACATCGATCTTGACACAGGCGCCGTGATCGATTCAGCAGAAACAACATAATGCAAACATCATGATAAAAGCCATCTTTTGCAGATGGCTTTTATTCATATTCATATCGTTCCCGCTCGATCTCTTCTATTATCTTTCCGGATCCATCAAATTTGATTGCACGGTAATAAGCATCATGATAAAACGTATACCATGCCTGTTTCTGATAGCCATAATCCATCCATTTTTCTTTAGCGTGAACAGATGTTACCGGGTAGTCGTCGTAAGCCAGCGCCCACAGTTTGTTCTGGTGGGCATGTGTCGGCATGATGTCCGCCATATGAATCCATGTGTTTTCACTGTCTTCAAACAGCAGGATTGAATGACCGTCACTGTGTCCGCCGGTATGAATCATTTTCAGTCCGTCTGTTACAACGAGCTCGTCCTCAAAGGTTTCCACCTGTTCCTGTATCGGCTTCCAGTTCATTTCCCAGTATGTATTGGCTGAACGGATGTTGGGATTTCGCATTTCATCCCACTCCACTTGAGAAACGTAAATTATCGCATTCTTAAAAACCGATTCATAATTATCTTCAACAGGTTTTGTCAGTCCGCATGCATGATCAAAATGCAGATGTGTCATCAGTACTACATCGATATCCTCAACGGAAAGGCCTGTTTCACCAAGTGATTTCTCAATTGACGACTCCTCTTTTACACCGAAATTCCGGAGCTGTTTATCGGTCAATTTTCCATTTCCCATCCCGGATTCGATCAAATAATTCTTCCCGTCAATCTGCAATAAGATCGGATCTGTCCGTAATTCAATCTGGTTTTTGTCATTATATGGATACTTCTTTCCCCATAAAGGTTTCGGAACAACTCCAAACATGGCACCACCGTCAAGAAAATTTACACCGCCATTGAGCCATGTCAGTTTTGCTCGTCCAATCTGCAATGTTTCCATTGTACATCCTCCTTCGCCTATGTATTCAGTTTAGCGTATCCTGTAAGTCATGTAAACGATTGCTGTTGCACATACAAAGTGAAAAATCATTCAGTGGAACGTTAGTTGAATGAGTCGGGCATTTAAGATCAGTTAGCCTCCGTTGTGTGGCGGGTTACTGACCATTAGATGCAGGATAAACGAATCGTCCGGTTATTCTGTTGATATTTTGGTTTTTCTGGCGATAATTTTTCTGTTCTGTTGATATCGACTTCCTTCTGTCGATATATCTTCTCTTCTATCTATACCGGCCTTCTTCTGTTGATATAATCTCATATCTGTTGATATTTCTCCTCATCCATCGAAAAAAAGAACCCTGTGCAACAGGATTCTAGGAAAATTGTGCCCGGCAGCGATAAATCGGCTGGCCTTTGGCTGAAAATCTTTCTTCATATTCGGTCATGATATTTTCAGGGTCTTCTACACTGTGAAGATCCAAATTTACTTCCGTCAGTTCAAGACCGAATTGGCAAAAACTGACGAGTGAGTATTCAAACAGTCCCTGGTTATCGGTTTTGAGCACAATTTCACCTTCCGGATGCAAGATGCGCTCATACTGTTCGAGGAACGTGTGAAAAGTAAGACGTCTTTTAGCATGACGTTTTTTTGGCCACGGATCGGAAAAATTCAAATAGATGACCGAGATTTCATTTTCGGCAAACAGTTCACTTAAATCGGCGGCATCCACATGTAAAAGCAAGACATTATACCGTCCAGCATTTTTCACTTTGCTCCCGGCTATCGCAATAATGCTTTTGCCGAGTTCGATCCCAATAAAATTAATATCAGGATGCTGTTCGGCCATACCTGCGATAAACCGGCCTTTTCCTGTTCCGATTTCGACATGAATCGGATTGTCATTTCCAAACATTTCTTTCCATTTGCCTTTTTTCGTTTTCACATCCGGGACAATCAATTGAGTATTCTCTTTCAGAAAATCATCTGCCCACGGTTTATGACGTTGACGCAAGATTACTTCTCCTTTCAATAAGTCCAGTTCGATAAAGCAGACAAAGCATAGAAATTACCATATTGGTCAAAACTGTTAATTGAGGTGATTTTAATGGCACTGACAACAAACAATCAATTACAATTATTGCATGATATTTTAACAGAACAGACAGAAGATTGTTGCGGAGAAATTTCCGAATATCAGCAAATCAAGCGCCTTGTTCAGGCGATGATGGCAAACAATAGCGTTTCGGATGAGCAATTGCTCCAACTGCTGCCTGAAATATATAATTACGGACGCCAGGGTGAAATTGCCCACAATGACGAAGAGCACATTTTGTCAAACCAGGCAAATATCGAAACATGGGTAAATGCTATTCAGCAGACTAACGCAGAATAGTATTTTCAACATAATCATTTAAATTGCGCAAATCAGCTAGCCGACTTTGAACTTTATCTGATTCATTGCGCTCATGATGCCATGACAAATAATTAAGCGCGTCCATAATCAAATACCAGTACATCCGCTCAAATAAGTGATTATCCTTTGCCGCACCGTACTGGTCCAGCCATCTGTCCCAATCTTCCATGGGTACATACCATTTCAGGATGAAGCCAAAATCCATTGCCGGATCAGCTATCATGGCATTATCCCAATCAACCAGGTAGAGCTGGCCCTTTGTAGTTAAGATAATATTATTATGATTTAAATCGCAATGGCACACAACCTGCTGCTGATCACGGGTAGCCGGCAGCAAATGGTTCAGATAAGTCATCGTATCCTGTATCTCATTGTACTGATCCATCAAACCGTTTGCCTCGAGCTGAGCTGTGATGTTCGCAAAACGGTCATCCGGTGTGACGGGTTTTTTGCCTAATCGCATCAGCATATGAAGAAGTTCGGACGATCCGTGTATTTTACCAAGTAAATCGGCTACCCGGTGATGCCGCATTTCCGCTGCCTTCAGTTCCCGGCCGTCGAGCCATTCCTGGGCGGTGATCACATCACCATTTTCCATCCGCTTTGTAAACACGAGCTTTGGTACAATCCCCTCTGCTGACAAAACTGCCAGAAACGGTGAAGAATTCCGCTTTAAAAACAGGCGTCTGTCATCTTTGCTGGCAATATAAGCATCACCTGTCAACCCACCTGCAGAGGTGATATCCCATTCTTTTCCTACTGCTTGTTTAAGCCAATTCACTGTAAATACCTCAAATCGTGATAGAATTCTTACCAAAACCTGCATTAAAAATACACATGAGAATAGATTATCGGATAATCACAATGTTTTCAACCGAAACTTATATTCCCATAACCTTAATATGCTCAGTTTGTTTCGTCATCACACAAAATGAACACTCATCTGTCTGACCATCCGTCTGATAAACGATCTTTCGCTCTGGTTTGATCTCCAACCGTTCAGCCTGGAACAGCTCAACTTCCTTAAACCGAACATGCTTACCAGTAAAAACCGTCATGAATAACGCGAGTACTTTCCACTTTGATATCGAATGAATGACTAATACCGGTAACTTCCCCGGCTGTATGGCAGCTCCGGGTATGATTTTCATCCCGCCGCCATAATACGGATGGTTTGTAATGGTTAGCATCCAGCAGCCTCTAAGTTTCCGTCTTCTGCCATCAGCAGTGATTTCCAGATTCATGGGTTTATAACGCAATAAAACAAGTATAAGTGCAATAATGTAACTAATTTTACCCAGTCCGACCTTATTCAGCATTTTTTTATAAACAGAGCGGTTGACGGTTTCAGAGATTTCAGCATCAAAACCGAATCCGATATTATTGATGAAATAACGGTCCGTGCTATGATTCGTATGGAACGTTCCGAGCCAATACGGCTGACTTCTTGAATCATTGATAATCCGTTCAAATATTTTTACCGGGGATCCATTGATTTGACAGCCTCTTGCAAAATCATTACCCGACCCCGCAGGAATATATGCCACCGAATAAGAGGAGCTTCCCAGACCATTCAGCACTTCATGCATCGTCCCGTCTCCCGCGATCACAATCACGCATGTGACGGGTTCAGAAAAGTCGGTACGAAGTCTTTGAGCAATTTCCTCGGCATGTCCGCTATATGCGGTAAAGAAGCAGCGACTGTCAATTTGTGAAAAGTGCTTGCTTTTTGAGATTTGATGGTATTTCTTTTTCCCCTTGCCGCTTCCCGATGTGGGATTGACGATAAATATATACATTCAGTTTTCCCCAGCGTCGCTCATGCCTGAGAACGAATGGGGCTGATACCGCCTGTTCACGCGCACCATTTAAATCGACTCCCCTGCCAAATGATATGCGGCTGTAACGTAATATTTAGGATGTTTTTCAGGATGAATCCTGTAAAGAACAACCTGGTTCACATCAAAAGTTTGCTCCTCTGAGAAACGTTCTTTCAGGTGAGCAAGATCTTTAATGCCCCCGACCCATTTTTTGGCCAGCGTTATATGCGGGTTATAGGTTCTTTTTTCTTGTCGAAATCCCGCCTGTAATGCGATGTCTTCAATACTTTCCTGCAGGCGGAATAGTTCTTGTTTTCTTTCCACACCCGCCCATAAAATACGCGGTTTTTTTGAGCTGCCGAATGAGCCCAGCGTTCCGGTCTG
The DNA here is from genome assembly GCF_035301675.1 of Lentibacillus sp. Taxonomy (NCBI): domain Bacteria; kingdom Bacillati; phylum Bacillota; class Bacilli; order Caryophanales; family Bacillaceae; genus Lentibacillus; species Lentibacillus sp. The sequence continues at coordinate 63,746 of NZ_DATGTT010000051.1, forward strand.
CAAGGAAAAGGCAGGGATGTTTTCAATTTCATGCATTGACTGTATTAATTTCTCATACCGGTTTTCATCGACTGCCCCGAGAAACTTTAGTGTAATATGTAAATCTTCCGGGTGTGGCCATTGTTTATATGGCAGCTTGTTTTTTAATTTGTGCTGCCATTCGGCGTACTGTTCCTTAAGCGAATCCGGTAGCGGAACTGCAATAAAATAATGCGGAAAATTCATATGTATCCCTCATTTTTATTCTCATTATACCGTATACTTTATTAAAAGTTGTATTATTTTCACAAATAAGTTGAGTTTTTCCCTTTAATTCAAAACTGAATAGCGGTAAAATTAACTTAAGTCAGAGCTTAGTTGCACCAAAGAAAAATGATATTCCTTAGGGAGTGGTTTTTTGAATCATGCAACATCGCGTATGCTGACAAGAGTGAAAGCTGTCTATCTCTACATAAGAGAAAAAGGGACAGTCACAACTCAAGAAATTGCCGATGAATTTGGAACAACCGACCGTACCGTACAACGGGATTTGAACATTTTGACACATAACGGGCTGGTAAAAAGCCCTGTGCGGGGTAAATGGAAAATAACAGCCAAACCTGTCAACATTTCCTGAAAAATCAGGAAATGTCAGCTGACACCTCTCTGTCAGCTCTTTTTTTGGGTTAATGTTATCAGGTTCTCCACTTCGGGCCCGCTCAGCTCACGAAAGTCCCCGGTATCAAGATTATTATCCAGTAGCAGATTCCCCATCTGAATCCGTTTTAAATATACGACTTTATTCCCGGTCGCTTCAAACATCCGTTTGACCTGGTGAAACTTTCCTTCTGTAATCGTTACATGGACGTGTGACACAGACGCGGCTCGCAGGACATTTAATACCGCCGGTTTGCAAATATACCCGTCATCCAACTGCACTCCGTTCCGGAATGTTTCAATATCCTCTTCGCTTATGTCTCCCCTCACTTCAGCAAAGTATGTCTTCTCAACGGCCTTTTTAGGCGATGTCAAATGGTGACCCAGTTTCCCGTCGTTCGTAATCAGCAGCAGACCCTCCGTATCCTTATCAAGCCTGCCGACAGGAAATGGATCAAACAGCTGATAGGAAGACGGCAATAAATCAATCACCGTCTTATCCCGATCATCAGCTGTTGCTGAAACATAACCGGATGGCTTATTGAGCATGACATAGATATACTCCCGGTAGTGCACCATTTCGTTATTTACTTTTAGGATATCTTTTTCCGGGTTAACCTGGAAGCTGCTGTCTTTAACGATTTGATCATTTATAATCACTTTCTTTTTTTTGATCAGCGCTTTGACATCTTTTCTGCTTCCGAATCCTTTATGTGCCAGCAATTTATCCAGACGCATTGAAATCCTCCATTACCTCCGAAATAACCGGTCCAGAAACCTGACCCGATCGCCTAATACACGTTCGAGCAATGTTGATTCATAACTGAACCATAAATAGACAGCCCCGCCCAGGGCAACACCTGTTGTCAGCATAACCACGGCTGCACTGCGTGACGCTTCATAATCCAGAAATGTTGCAAATATAGCTTTGGTTATTACAATGACGATCACCATAAACACGGAGAAAATACATATCAGCAAAAACCGTTTAAACGTTTGCCTGAACGAAAAATCAATGGCTGATTTAATCCGCCATAAGTTTAATATAACGGCTGTCGCGGCTGCAAGCGCAGTGCCAAAAATAGCTCCTTTTGGACCGAATGTATGGATCAATTGAATATTGAATAACACTTTAATCAGAACGCCGGCAGATAAACTGATGACGGCAAACTGCTGTTGTTCGATCCCCTGCAGAATGTTCGCAGATACTGTATACAATGCGAAAAATAGCGCCACCGGAGCATACCAGCCAAGCAGCGTACCGGTGGTTTCAAGTTTATCCATTCCGCCGAAAAGTGCCCCATATGCTTCATCGGAAAGTGTTGACAGACCAACAACGGCCGGCACAACAAGAACCAGGACAATCTGCAGCGCCTGATTAATTTGCTGATAAAGCAATGGGTAATTTTCCTGTGTGAAAGTTTTCGTTAAGGCCGGTATAATTGCCAGTGACATTCCCGTCGCAATCGTAACCGGGATAATCACTAATTTATGCCCATTAAAATTAATCGCGGCATAAGCGGTATCAAATAATTCTTTTTGACCAATCGCAGTAAGCGCCCGTTCCATCGTAAACTGATCCACCAAATGATAAAGCGGAATGGCGATACCAACCAGTATAAACGGGCCCGCGTAACGGAACAATTCAGGAAACAATTCCTTTATCGATATGTCATAAGTGAAAGATTGCTGCTGAATCTGTTTTTGTATGTTTTTCTTCCGTTTGCGCCAATATAAAAACAACACTATAGCTGATGCAAACGCCCCTATAAATGCGGCAAATGTAGCAAATCCGACTGCTGTGACAGTCGACCCGCCAACAACTTTCAACACGATAAACGCACTGATCAGAATAAACCCGATTCGTACAATTTGTTCAATCACCTGTGAAACCGCGGTAGGTCCCATCGACTGATGTCCCTGAAAGAAACCTCTGACAATGCTCATCGAAGGTATGATCAATAGTGCAAAACTCACCATACGGATTACCATGGTGACATCAGCTACTGCAATATCACCTTTTGTTTCGTTGGTAATCATAAAACTGGCCAGCAGTTCCGCACTGAAAAATAACGCTAAAAAAGCAAGGAACCCTGTAACAGCCATTAGCATGATTCCCGCTTTGAACATCCGCATTCCTGTTTCATAATCATTTAACGCATTATACTTCGAAACAAATTTTGAAACAGCCAAAGGTACGCCAATTGTTGAAATACTGATCAAAATACTGTACGGCGTGTAAGCCAGTGAGAATAGTGTTACCCCTGTTTCGCCGACAAGTCCATTAAACGGGATAACATAAATCATCCCAAGAAATTTTGATAAAAACGTTGCACCGGTAAGAAGCATGGTGCCTCTGACAATGTTCGACATTATTTCACCTGCATTTAGAGTTAAGCTTAGTGTCCATTTTATCACAGATCCCTTCTAAACACCTCACATTTTAATAAAGTGAAACTTCAATCAGTGGATGGTCTTGTGTCCCCCACTGATTGTTAGTTGAACAGAATCGGACATTCATGGGCAGTTACCGCCGTTCTTTGGCAGATCACTGTCCATTAGATGCGGGATAAAGGAAGCATATATATCATTTTTGAGATGTATCAAAACGTGGTATGCTACTAACGAAAGGAATGAAGTAAATTGTCGTATGATGTTGTTATAATCGGCGGTGGACCGTCAGGGCTAATGGCAGCCATTGCCGCTGCTGAAAATGGCGCAAAAACAATGCTGCTTGAAAAAGGCAGGAAGCTGGGAACGAAACTTGCCATCTCCGGCGGCGGCCGGTGTAATGTGACAAATCGTCTGCCTGAAGAAGAAGTGATTAAACATATCCCCGGTAATGGCAAGTTTTTATACAGTCCTTTTTCCGTTTTTAATAACTACGGTATAATCGATTTTTTTGAAGGAATGGGTGTCGGCTTAAAGGAGGAAGACCATGGGCGCATGTTTCCGGTCACCAATTCCGCGAAAACAGTTGTGAATGCATTAATCGATAAACTGGCCAAACTTAACGTAGAGGTTCGGATGAAGACCCCGGTAAAAGCTGTTCACTATGATGACCCAGAACATACCATTTTTTTGGAAGACGGCTCAAAGGTAAATACGACTGCGCTCGTCATTGCAGTCGGGGGAAAAGCCGTGCCGCATACCGGATCGACCGGCGACGGCTATGCATGGGCAAAGAAAGCCGGCCATACCGTTACAGAATTATACCCAACTGAAGTTGCGCTTACATCCGGCGAAAAGTTTATCCAAAATAAAAGCTTACAAGGGCTATCACTGAGGAATGTCTCCTTGTCTGTTTTAAACAAAAAGAACAAACCATTGATCACACATCAAATGGATATGATTTTTACGCATTTTGGCATCTCAGGTCCAGCTGTCCTGCGCTGTTCACAGTTCGCTGTAAAAGAACTGATGAAAGGGCGTGAAGAAGTCCCTATGCTGCTTGATGTGCTGCCCGATAAGCATGAGGAGCAGCTGGTACAATCGATTTTAAAATCAATAGCGGAAAGCCCTAAAAAATCCATCAAAAATATTTTAAAAGGCATTGTACCCGAAAGGTTTCTGGATTATATGCTGACAATACATCAAATGGATGCGGAACAAAAAGCAACTGCAGTTGGAAAGGAATCCATCCGAACGGTTGTCCATAACCTGAAGAACTTTCGATTCACCATCAATGGGTCTCTGCCGTTAAAAAAAGCGTTCGTCACCGGCGGCGGAATTTCGATTAAGGAAGTTGTACCGAAAACCATGCAGTCAAAACGCATGCACGGTCTATATTTTTGCGGTGAAATACTGGACATTCACGGATATACCGGTGGTTATAATATTACATCTGCTTTAGTGACCGGCAGAATTGCAGGCATGAATGCCGCCAGTGAAGCTGTTCATCAAACTGGTATTTGATACCTGTCATGTTTTGCTCGTCTTCGAGGCAGGCTAAAAATGTCCGGATATTTATGCAGAAAGGACTGAGGGTTCATGCAAAATAATAACATGTGGCTGCCGTTGATCGCATCTGTTGGCGTCGGCGCAGCAACATACTACAGTATGACAAAAAACAACCGCAACTTTGGACAAACGATGCAGCAAATGGTTCCGTTTGTTTCACAAATGAGCGGAGGAAACCAGCAAAATCAGGGACCAAACCAGATGGGCTAGCATTCATAAAAAGCGCACTCTCGTGAAGGTGCGCTTTTTATATCACATAATTTGAATGATGTTTATTAAATTCTGGAAAAAGTCACTTTAAGGAAACTTGGCATGCCACCAAGTTTTCTTCCTATTACACTGTTGTCTAATATTAACCTTGAATTTGTGAACTTCGGGATTTTTTGCAACAACTCCGGGATTTATACAAAATGGAGCAGGGCTTGATATTATCTTGGAGAAAGTCTTTGAGGTGTGGTCTTAATGCCCGTTAACCCGGATAAAACATATGAAAGAGGCTGATTCAAAAATTGAATCAGCCTCTTCTGTCATGCCTGGCGGCGTCCTACTCTTGCAGGGGTTCAACCCCAACTACCATCGGCGCTGGAGAGCTTAACTTCTGTGTTCGGCATGGAAACAGGTGTGTCCTCTCCGCTATTGCTGCCAGACCTGTGCG